>JBFWMT010000061.1:0-14874 GCA_050251415.1 Anaerotignaceae bacterium
CTACAATATTTCCAGGTTTGGCATTTTCCTTTGTTGGCATTTTGCAATCAATGGACGAATTTAACATACCTGCGGCAATGAGTATTGTTTCAACTGCAATTATATTTATTTACTCTGTATTTTTAAATGACCGTTTTGGAATTTATGGACTTACGTTTGCATTTCTTATTGGGTGGGCAATGCAGGCAATTATACAGATTCCCGCACTTTTAAAAAGAGGGTACAAGTACAAGCTATTTTTGGATTTTAAAGACGAGGGTCTTAAAAAGATAATTAAACTTATGCTGCCTGTTATGGTAAGCACATGGATACAGCCTATTAACTTGGCTATAAACACTAAGTTTGCATCACGACTTTTAAACGGTGCCGGCGTTTCGCCACTGGGGTATGCAAATACGGTATATTCTATTGTTGTTGGTGTATTTGTTCTTTCTGTAGCCAATGTAATTTTTCCACGGCTTTCACGTATGACCATTGACAATGACAAAAAGCAGTTTGGCAAAACAGTAAGCATAACCATGGAGGTTATGGCATTTTTGCTTATACCTATGACGGTTGGGCTTATGTGCCTTAGTGAACCTATAATAAGGGTCATTTTTCAGCAAGGGGAATTTACCCAGTATGCTACCGCTTTAACAGCAAATGCACTGTTTTTCTTTTCCATTGGAATGATTGGGTTTGGAATACAGACTATTTTAAGCCGTGCTTTTTATGCTGAACAAAATGGTCGTATACCCCTTTTAAGTGGAATTATTTCTATAGGGGTTAATGTCGCACTTTGCATTGTACTTGCGCCTGGAATGGGAATTGGGGGCCTTGCCCTTGCTTCTTCGGTTTCATCAACAGTTTCGGCAATTGTTTTGATTATACCAATGCAACAAAGAAATAAAATAATAAGTAAAACGCTAGTTATTCAAGTAATTAAAATGATAATATCGGCAGTTATTATGGCTTCGGTGGTTGTATTGTGCAAAAATGCAATTTCAACTGCATTACAGCCGTCGTTTATAACAAGCTTTATAGAAGTAGGAGTACCTACTGTTTGTGGAGTTATTGTGTATATGGTTTTAACAAGAATTCTAGTTGTTCCACATGCAAAGATGTTTTTTGACTTTGCAATAAATTTTGTGAAAGGAAAGATTAAAAAATGATAGAAAACAGTGTTGTTTATTCATTGCTTGCCCGTGGTGGTAATGCCTTTATGCGTGTTTTACAAAATAGCTTCTTGGTTAATATTTTTTTAACTCAAAATGACCATAATGAAACAGTTACAGGCAGTGTTATTTTTAAGCTGTACAGCTTTGCGCGAAGTATTTTTGTAAAGCTTTTTCAACTTTTGCACCTTCACAGACTTCTTGAGGGCAGTATATTTAAGATGGCATATATTTGGGCTGGCTTAACGGTGGTGTTAGCTCCGTTTTTGCCTACTATGTTGGTGCTATTAATGAGTATTTCTGGATTTTTATCCCTCATGCTAAGGCTATTTTGCGAAAAGGATTTTCAGCTTAAATACAATTGCATAAACAAATATATTTACATTTATGCAGGGGTTTATCTTTTTGCAACCTTTGCCTCGGTTACGGTTAGGGGCAGCCTTTTTGGAGGACTGCTTTCTATTTGCTTTGTTCTGTTTTCAATTGTTATTATAAATGCTATTGAAAGCAAAAGGCAGGTGAAAATACTACTGTTTCTCATGGTTTGCGGTGGGGTTTTAGTGGCACTTTATGGGTTTTATCAGTATATGTTTCAGGATAAATTTGGCGGTGTATGGGTTGACACCGAAATGTTTGATGGAATGTTTAGGGTATATTCCACTTTTGCGAACCCTAATGTGCTTGGGGAATATTTTCTTTTAATTATTCCTTTAGCAGTAGCATGCTTTTTTATAACAAAGCCTATAATTATGAAGTTGTTCTATCTTGGTGCAACAGGCGCTATGATGCTTTGTCTTATACTTACCTATTCAAGAGGGTGTTATATTGGTATACTTGTGGCAGCGGCTGTGTTTTTGGTACTTTTAGACAAGCGATTTATTTTTCTTGGCGTACTGGGATTGTTGCTTTTGCCTTTTGTTCTTCCAGAAACTATACTTAACAGGTTTATGAGCATTGGCAATATGTCAGATTCATCTACAAGCTACAGGGTGTACATTTGGATGGGAACCATTGCAATGCTTAAAGATTATTGGTTCAGCGGAGTTGGGCCAGGACAGGCGGCATACAACCTTGTATATCCTGTTTACGGCTACAACGGAATTAGTGCGCCTCATGCACACAATACTTATTTACAGATTATGTGCGACTCAGGCATTATTGGTATACTTGCGTTTTTGGTGATAATTTATCAATATTTTAAAGCGCTTTTTTGTTCATATTTGAAAGAGACAGAGAAAACGGCAAGGGTACTTACCATAGGGGGAATGTCTGCAGTTGCTGGGTTTTTGGTCCAGAGTCTTTTTGACTATACTTTTTACAATTACAGAGTAATGCTGTTATTTTGGGCGGTTATTGGCATGGGTATAGTGTTTAGTAAATACACGGAGCTTAAGGAGGTGTAGCAGGTGATTAAGGTTTTAAATATTATCAGTGACAGCAACATAGGCGGTGCAGGTCGTTGTGTGCTTAACTTTCTTAAATACTATAATCGTGAAGAATTTGAAGTTAAAGTGGTTGTTCCCAGAGGCAGCCTTTTAATACCTGAAATAAAAAAATTAGACACAGGGGTTATTGAAGCAGAAGGAATTGCCGAGAAATCTTTTAGTAGAGAAGCTGTTGGTAATTTGAAAAAAATTATAAAAGCTGAAAATCCTGATATTGTTCACACACATGGCAATTTAAGTGGACGTGTGGCGGCAAAGCTTTGTGGCAAAAAAATTGTGTACACAAGACACTCTGTTTTTCCTGTAAGCCCTAAAATAAGCAAGGGTATAGGAAAGTTTGCAAATAAAATGATAAATGAATATTTATCGGATGATATTATGGCTGTTGCACAGGCGGCTAAAGACAACCTTACAGAGGGTGGAATTTCTGCAAGCAAAGTAAAGGTTATACTTAACGGTGTAGAAAAGGTTAAAGAATGTACACCAGAGGAAAATACTGAAACAAGAAAAAAATACGGAATTAATGAAAATGACTTTGTTGTGGGCATTATGGCACGCATGGAACCATACAAGGGACATAAATATCTTGTGGAAGCTGCTGAAATACTTAAAAGCAAGGGTAAAAACATAAAGGTGCTTATAATTGGCACTGGCGTAAGTGAAACTGAACTGAAAGCCATAGTTAAAGAAAAAGCTATGGAGAATACGGTTGTGTTTACAGGCTTTATAAGTGACATTAGGCGAATGCTTGGGGTTATGGACTTACAAGCCAATGCTTCCTATGGTACAGAGGCAACAAGCCTTGCACTTCTGGAGGGCATGAGCCTTGGCATACCTGCTGTTGTTAGTAATTACGGTGGAAACCCTGGGGTAATTACCCATGGTGAAAACGGATACATATTCAACCTTAAAGATAGTGCTGACATGGCTAAGTATATGGAAATACTTATGGATGACAAGGGAAAATATGAATATATGAAAAAAAGGTCTGTTGAAATTTTCGAAGAAAAATTTACAGCTGAAATATATGCAAGAAATATTGAAAAAGTTTACGCAGGTGTTTTGGGAAAATGATGATTATTTATTTAGTTTCCCGGTAGAGAGGAGATGCAGATAAAGTGGAAAAGAAGAAATTTAAAATCAATTTATTTGATATTGTTATAGTTGTAATATTGCTTGTACTTGCAATTTTTGTTTACAAATATACGCACAAGGAGGTAGCAGTGGAAACAAAGCCAATACGCTACACCTTTGAACTAACTGACAATCAAATTGGTTTTACTGACCATATTGAGGTTGGGGATGAAATAACCGACAATGTTAAAAACTATTATATGGGCAAGGTTGTAGCAGTTGAGAAAGTTCCCCACAAGGAGCTTACGGAAAATGTACAAACAGGTGAAATATTGGATGCCGAAATGCCAGGCAAGGAAACTGCCGTTGTTACTGTTGAAGCAAATGCAACTGAAAGTGCAAGCGATTTTAAGGTAAACGGATATTTTACAGTTAAAGCAGGGCTGGAGGTTGCTGCAAAGGGACCTGGCTATGCAGGCCGTGGATATATACTTAGCATTGAGCGATAGGAGGAGATAAGTAATGAAGCTGATTGACGAAAAAGGAAAATTATTTGGCAAGATAAATGCCATTGACTGCTGTGTGCTTTTACTTATTATTGCCTTGGGTATTGGTGCATATGCAAAATTTGGAATGGAGAAAACAAGCAATTCTGCAGCTATGGAGCCGATAAGCTACAGTGTTAAAATTGAAAAGGTTAGAAAAGTTGCCCTTAACAATGTGCAGGTTGGGGATACTCTTTTTGATAAAACATCGGGTAATGCAATTGGCACTATTGTGGCTGTTGATAGCGAGCAGGCTACTGAAAGAATAAAGATGCCAAACGGAACTATTGTAAGAGGCAATGTTGAAAATAGAATCAATTTAATACTTACTGTTGAGGCAGAAGGCGTTGTTAATGAAGGCGGATGGTTTGTAAACAAAACCTATGAACTGCTTGTTGGGTCTAAAAAGAAATTCATTACAAAATACTTTGAATGCGAAGGCAGTGTTAATGAAATTTTTTAGCATTGAAATATAGGTGATATTATGCATAGAAAATATACTATACTTATGGCTTTGATGGGACTAGAGATAGGTGGGGCAGAAACTCATGTTGTAGAATTAGCCAAGCAACTAAATAAAGAGGGACATCGCATTATTGTAGCATCAAATGGTGGTGTGTATGTAAAAGAACTTGAGGATGTGGGAGTAAAGCACTATAAAGTTCCTATGAACAGACGCACTTTGGGCAGCATGAGAAAATCCTATTTTTTGCTTAAGGATATTATTAAAAAGGAAAACCCAGACATTGTACATTCTCATGCAAGAATACCTGGATTTATTTGTGGACTGCTTAAAAAGAGAATGAATTTTACATTTGTAACAACAGCACATTGGGTGTTCTACACAGGTATGGGTCTTAAATACATTACTAACTGGGGGCAAAAAGTAGTTGCTGTTAGTGATGATATTAAAGACTATCTTATTAAAAATTATGGTGTTGACAGAAATAATATTTTTGTAACCATAAACGGTATTGACACCGACAAGTTCTCGCCTAAAATTAAGGGCAAGGGCGTTATGAAAGAATTTAATATTACCGAATATGATAATACGCTGGTGTATGTAAGCCGAATGGACGAAGATAGAGCCCTTGTAGCAAAGCAACTTATTGACCTTGCGCCACAGCTAAGCAAAAAAATAAAAAGACTACGCATCCTTATTGTTGGTGGTGGTAATGTTTTTGACAAGCTTAAAGCGAAGGCAGAGGAAGTAAACGCTTCCATAGGCCGAGAATGTTTAACTATGGTTGGGGCAAGAACGGACATAAATGAGTTGATTGCAGTGGGCAAGGTTTTTGTTGGTGTAAGCCGTGCGGCGTTGGAGGCTATGGCCGCGGCAAAGCCTGTTATTATTGCCGGTAACGAGGGCTACATTGGTCTGTTTAAAAAAGAAAAACTTGAACTGGCACAGGAAAATAATTTTTGTTGCCGTGGCTGTCCGCAATCAACTGAACTGCTTTTGGAACATGACATTATTTATACAATGAATGCTATTGGTAATGTTCAGCGTGGAGAACTTGGTGAATATGGTAGAAAAGTGATTTTTCAAAATTATTCTGTAAATAAAATGGCGTCAGACTGCATAATGGCGTACGATGATGCGTGGGATGAAAATGAGGGTAGATGTCACAAGGTACTTATGTCAGGCTATTATGGGTTTAATAACTCTGGTGATGATGCTATACTTTTATCAATACATGCAAATATGCGTAAGCTTAATCAAAAAACTAAAATAACTGTACTTGCAAATAACCCAATTCAAACAAAGCAGAAATACGGGGTTGATGTTGTTTATAGGTATAATATTTTTAGTGTTATAAAGGCTATTAAAAATTGTGATGTGCTGATAAGCGGTGGTGGTAGTCTTTTACAGGACAGAACAAGCACACGTTCCATAGTGTATTATCTTTCCATAATTAAGTGTGCTAAGCTGTTTGGCAAAAAGGTTATGCTGTATGCAAACGGGATTGGTCCAGTTACAAAACCTAAAAACAGGCGGTTGGTTAAAAACGTTGTTAACAAGGTTGATGTTATTACACTACGTGAGGAAAATTCCTTGGAGGAGCTTAGAGGCATGGGAGTGGATAACCCTAATGCTTATGTTACGGCAGATCCAGTGTTTACCCTTGACAGTATTACACGTCAGAAAGCGGAAAAAATACTTTGTGAACAGGGAATACCAATGGATAAGCCAATTGTTGGCGTATCCGTAAGGAACTGGAAAGATGTGGATACGTTTATTACGGATTTTGCGGTACTTTGTGACAGAGTGCATAATGAACTTGGCAGAACAATTGTGTTCATACCAATGCAGGTACCAAATGACATTAATATCAGCCGTGTGGTACAAAGTAAAATGAAAAGTGATTCTTTTATTTTAAGAGATGATGCAACTCCATTTGAAACAATGGGTATAATAGGGTTAATGGATTTTGTAATGAGCATGAGGTTGCATACACTTATTTTTGCCGCAAGGCAAAGAATCCCGCTTATAGGTTTTAGTTATGACCCTAAGATAGATTTCTATTTGAAGGAGTTTAGTATGCCAAGTGGAGGAGACGTAGATAATTACAACCTAGAAGATGCTTTTAGAAAAATCAAGGCAATGATTGAAAATAGAGAAGCGTATGTAGAAAAGCTTGACGGGGCTGTGCGTGGTCTCGAAAGACTTGCGGAAAAAAATGAGGATTATTTAGTTGAGCTGTTAGAGGGATAGGGGCTTAGTTATGAGAATTGTTACAGAAATACTTGGGGTTCCATTTGATGTGCTTACAATGGAGGGTGCAGTTGAAAAAGCAGTACATTTTTTTGAGGACGGCGGTAGACACATAATTTGTACACCTAACCCCGAAATAGTTATGGAAGCACAAAGCGATGAACAGCTTATGAATATACTTAAGGCGGCAGACCTAGTTGTACCAGATGGTGTTGGAATTGTGTGGGCATCAAAACACTCGTCTGTAAAAATAAGTGAACGAGTGGCTGGCTACGATTTATGTCAGCACATAATGAAAAGAATGGCCAAAACTGGAAAAAGCGTGTATTTTTTCGGAGGAGCACCAGGGGTTGCGGCTGCAGCAGCAAAAAGAATGTGTAAAGAATACCCAGGGCTTAAAGTTCTGGGAACAAGAAACGGATTTTTTAACTCAAAGGACGAAAAGGAAATTATTGCTGAAATTAAATTGCTTAAACCAGATTTGTTGCTTGTGGGCATTGGCGCGCCAAGGCAGGAAAAATGGATTTACGAAAACCTGCGCTTTACAGGAGCAAAGGTTGCTATTGGTGTGGGCGGAAGTTTTGATGTTATGGCAGGCAATCTTAAACGAGCACCTAAAATATACCAAAAACTTGGATTAGAATGGTTTCATAGGCTAGTAAGTCAGCCTACAAGGTTTAAAAGAATGATGAGGTTACCAATATTTGTTATTAAGGTAATAACAGCAAAAAGATAATATTTATGGAGCAGAGGGTGAACATTGATGCAACAGCGTGATATGGCTTCAAAGGTTAAGGATGTTATATTTATGATTATTGGAACGATGTTTATTGCAGTGTCTATAACGGTGTTTTTTTCCCCAAATCAGGTAGTGGTTGGTGGGTTTTCGGGTATTGCTATCATAGTTAAAAACTTGACCATCGGTCTTTTTGATGGCGGTGTACCCCTATCTGTAACAAACCTTGTACTAAACGTACCACTTTTTGTAGTAGCGTATTTTGTACTTGGCAAGTCCTATTTGGGAAAAACTGTTTTTGCAACTCTGTTTTTGTCTGTAGCGTTGGAAATGACATCATTTTTACCAGTCTTTACAGGAGATTTGGCGCTTATTGCTATTTATGGTGGCATAGTGGATGGTATTGGCGTGGGCTTTGTGCTAAGGGCTATGGCATCTACAGGCGGCGTAGACCTTCTGGCAATTATTATCCGCCGAAAGATTCGTTACATTTCGATATCTTCAATTTTATTTGTAATTAATGCGTTGATTATTTCATTTGGTTTATTTGTGTTTGGTGCAGAAAAGGCAATGTATGCAATAATATCTATATTTATTTCATCTAAGTGCATAACAGCGGTGCTGGAGGGTCTTTCTTTTTCAAAGATGGCTTTTATTATATCTGAAGAAAGTGAGAAAATTGCAAAGGAAATTATGAAACAACATAACCGTGGAGTTACGGCTTTAAATGGAAGAGGAATGTATACTGGAAAAAGCAAAGATGTTCTTCTTTGTGTATTTACACAAAAAGATATAATAGGCATAAAGGAAATTGTGCGTAATGCTGACCCTAATGCATTTATTATACTTACTGACATTAAAGAAGTGATGGGTGAGGGGTTTAAGAAGCTTAATTGCGAGGACTAGTATAAATAACATAATGATTTGGATATATTTCATAATGGCATATTTAGTGTGCAGTAGTTATTGATTACTATTTAACATACAAAATATGCCGTTTTTTTATATAAAAAAATACGAATGAGAAAAAAAAATAAAAAAATGTCATTTTTTTATAGATTTTTATTTGATTTTTTGGTATTATCCTATAAAGCGGCTTTTTTGTATAGTAAAAATTTATATATACATTTTTTATGTAAATAATAATTGATGGTTATAAATTTTAACCAAAAGCCATAACTGTTAACCGAAAGGATTATTTAGGGGTGAGTTCATGATTTCTAATCAAATTTTACAAAGCACCATAGACGGACTTAAAAATATCACAAGAAAAGAACTTAGTGTAATTGAAAAAGAAGGCAAGGTTATTGCAACAACTGAAGAATCGATGAATGGCAAACAGGTTGACGACATTGAAAGCTTCATACTTTCTCCAGCAGAAAGTCAGCTTGTGCTTGGATATCAGTATTTTAAGGTTTACGATAACAGTTTGCCTGAATATGTGGTTCAGGTTAAGGGAGAGGATGAGGAAGGTTACAGAATAGGCAAAATTACTGCTTTCCAAATTCAAAGTCTTTTGGTTGCTTATAAGGAAAGATACGATAAGGATAATTTTATCAAAAATCTTCTTCTTGATAATTTGCTTTTGGTTGACATTTATAGCCGTGCTAAAAAGCTGCACATAGAAAACAATGTAAAACGAATTGTTTATCTTGTTGAAACAAACATAGATAAGGATATGAACATTGTTGAAATGGTAAGAAATGTTTTCCCTTCAAAAACTAAGGATTTTGTAACTGCTGTTGACGAGCACTGCATTATACTTGTGAAGGAACTGCGTGAAAAAGAAACAATGGAGGATGTTGAAAAGATTGCAAAGCAGATTGTAGATACCCTTAACAACGAAACAAGCAGTAAAGCGTTTATTTCTATAGGAACTGCTGTGGCAGACCTTAAAGATGTTTCACGCTCTTACAAAGAGGCAAAAATGGCTCTTGAGGTTGGAAGGATTTTTGACGGAGAGAAGTTTATTGTTAATTATGAACAGCTTGGTATAGGCCGTCTTATTTATCAGTTGCCACTACCGCTTTGCAGAATGTTTATTAAAGAGGTTCTTCACGGACTTACCATTGACGATTTTGACGAAGAAACCCTTGCCACTGTTGGCAAGTTCTTTGAAAATAATCTTAATGTGTCCGAAACTTCAAGGCAGCTTTACATCCACAGAAATACTCTCGTTTACAGACTTGATAAGCTGCAGAAGATGACAGGGCTCGACCTTAGAAACTTCGACGATGCTATCATTTTCAAAATAACTCTTATGGTTAGCAAGTACATGCTTTACATGGAAAAAATGACCTACTAATTTGGGAAACGTAATATCGTTTGGCATTATTTAAAGTGGTGCGTAGGTTTAAGCAATAAAGCAATGCGAACTACCAAAGAAAGGAAGCTTTCTGATGATTAAAGTAGAAAACGTAACAAAGGTATATCCCAACGGCTCGGAGGGCGTTAAGGATGTATCCATTCACATTGAAAAAGGTGAATTTGTATTTTTCATTGGTGCCAGTGGTTCTGGAAAATCTACACTTATTAAGCTGTTGATGAAGGAACTGAACCCAACAGACGGGCAGATAGTTATTAATAATATTAATACAACAAGAATGAGAAGAAACAAGATACCGTACCTTAGAAGAAATTTGGGGATAGTATTTCAGGATTTCAGGCTTTTGCCAGCAAAAACCGTTTATGAAAATGTGGCTTTTGCCATGCAGGTTATAGAAAGCCCAACTAGCCAAATTAGAAGAAATATACCTACAGTGCTCTCACTTGTGGGGCTTCAAAATAAAGCTAAAGCGTACCCAAATCAGCTTTCTGGTGGAGAACAGCAAAGAACTGCCCTTGCAAGAGCTATTGTAAATAATCCGCCCATACTAATTGCTGATGAGCCTACAGGAAATCTTGACCCAGATACAGCGTGGGACATTATGTGCCTGCTAGACGAAATAAATAAGCGTGGTACAACGGTGGTTGTTGCAACACATGCAAAGGATATTGTAGACATGATGCAAAAAAGAGTTGTTACCCTTAAGGGAGGGCATATTATAAGAGATGTAAGAAAAGGTGGTTACAGCGATGAGGCCTAGTTCAATCAGATACTATTTTAAAGAAGGCTTTACGGGGCTTTTAAAAAACAGACTGATGACCGTGGCATCTATTGCTACTGTTGCGGCCTGTATATTTATAATTGCTTTATCCTGTTGCCTTATTGGAAATTTATCCTCTGTTTTGGACCAGATTGAGGATACAATTGGTGTTGCGGTATTTTTAGATGACGATTTGGATTCTGAACAAATTAATAAAATAAGTGATGAATTAAAAGCGATACCCCACGTTACAATGGTTACATATATCTCACCGGATGAGGCTCTTGACGGCCTTAAAGAAGAGTGGGAGGCAGATGAAATTTTGGATGGGCTTGATGGAGAGAATAACCCTCTTTCTCATTCTTTTGAAGTAGCACTTGAGGGAATAGAGTACCAAACGGATGTGCTTAAAGGCATTGAAGGTGTGGCAGGCATACGAAATGTGCGCCATGCTCAAACAGAGACTGAAATACTGCTTAAGCTGAACAAAGTTTTTAGCATTGTTGGTATAGCCGTTGTTGCAGTGCTTGCCATTATTTCAGTGGTTATTATTATGAATACAATTAAAATTTCTGTGTATACAAGACGTACTGAAATTAATATTATGAAATTTGTTGGCGCAACAGACTGGTTTATAAGATGGCCGTTTATTATAGAGGGTGTGCTTATAGGCTTGTTGGGTGCGTCTATACCAATGGCTGTTTCGTGGCCACTATATACAAAGATAGTTCAGCTTATATATCAATACTTCCCTGTTATACAGAACATTGCAACATTACTTGATGGTTACGTTATATTCTCTAAACTTATACCGATTTCACTTATTGTTGGTGCTTTGCTTGGTATGTTTGGAAGTGTATCTTCTATACGTAAGCATTTAAGAGTGTAGGGGGGAAGAGAATGAGAAGATTAACAGCAATTATTCTGACATTTTTAATTGCTTTTTCTGCCTATACAGCTGTTACACCCGAAAATATTGCCTATGGCAAAACTCTTTCGCAGTTACAAGCAGAACAAAAAGCACTGAAACAAAAACAGGAATCAGCTAAGTCTGCACTAGCATCAGCCAAAGATAACAAAGAAAAGATGACAGCTGAGATTGAGGAACTGGACTCTCAGTTAGAGATTGCGCAAAATGAGCTTGAACTTGTTGAGGCACAGCTGGATGATACTGAAACTAAGCTTGGCGAGGCAGAAGTTGAACTTGCAGCGGCAAGCGAGGCAAGTGCACAACAGCTAGATATCTTTAGCAAGAGAGTTAAATATATTTATGAAAATGGCTCTGTAGGATACCTTAAGGTGTTATTTAAGAGCAAAAATATAAGCGATTTTCTTACAAGGATGCAGTATGTTAATGATATCATGACATATGACAACGAAACCTTGGACAGGCTTAAAAAATTTGAGACTATAAAGAAAACAAAGACTGAAGAAATTACGGAAGAAAAAGCGTCCATTGAAATTTTGGTGGCAGACCAACAGGTGAAAAATGCTTCACTTTCAACAAAGATTAGCGAAAAAGAAGCTTTGTACAAAAAGTATCAGCAAGATGAGGCTACTTACGAAGATGTTATTGCAAGTACGGAAGAAGCTAGCAACGAGGTACAAAGGCTTATTAATTCGGCAGTTGCAACTCAAGATAGAAATGGTTCATCGTCCTTTACGGCAAACTACACTGGTGGACAGTTACAGTGGCCTGTACCGGGCAGAAGTTACATATCCAGCGGTTACGGAAACCGTGCAAAGCCTATAGGCAGTGGTTACGAATTCCACACAGGTTATGATATACCTGCGGCATATGGCTCCAATATTGTTGCAGCAGAGGCAGGCACAGTTATTACAGCCAGCTATGTGCGTGGATATGGATACACTGTAATTATTAACCACGGAAACGGCCTTACAACGCTTTACGGGCACAATTCCAGCCTTGTGGTAAGCGTGGGACAGACGGTAACACGTGGTCAGGTAATTGCAAAGGCAGGAAGTACGGGTAACTCCACAGGAAATCACTGTCACTTTGAAGTGAGAGTTAATGGCTCACATGTTAGCCCTAAGGGATATTTGGGAGTTTAGTATGAGAAATAAAGACCTTGAGAATGATAAGTTGTCTGTCAAGTAGTGAAGGCATACTTAAGCTCAAGGTCTTTATTGTTCACAAAAACTTAAACAAATTTGTAGATTATGGTGTATACTAAATTTAGGAGAAAGTTAATACAATAATAGTATCATCATTTAAGGAGCGGGAACAATGAATAGAAAGACTTTTTTTAGCGGCGTTGCCATTGGAGTTGCGGCTTCTGTTATGTCGTTTGTATTACTTAACACTGCAGCAGTTGCAATAGGTGCAAAAACCAAGCAGGATTTTTCGGTGGATGACAAAATAGACTACATATCACAGTTGCTTAATAGCCATTATGTTGAGGATGTAGATAACAATGCACTTATGGACGGAATATACTATGGCATGGTTGATAGCATAGGAGACCCCTATACCACATATCTTTCTGCTGAACAAGTTAAAAGTTTTATGGAAAGCACTGAGGGTTCGTTTTACGGTATTGGTGTAAACGTAATTACTAACAAAGAAGATGGGTCGTTGACAGTTATTTCACCTATTGCAGGCACACCAGCGGAATCAGCGGGAATACTTCCAGGGGATGTTATAAAAAAGGTTAACGAAACACCTATAAGTGGGATGGACAGTACAGAAGCTATAGCAATGATAAAAGGCGCTAATGGTACAGAAGTTAAAATAACAGTGTATCGTGAAAGCGAGGACAAGGAAATTGAATTTAACATTGTTAGAAATGCTATAGATGTGCCATCTGTTGCTGGAGAAATGCTGCAGGACGATATAGCGTATATAAGGTTAAGTGGTTTTAAGAATAACACCTATGAACAGTTTGTTAAAGAATATGACGAGTTAATGAGTAAAGGTGCCAAAGGACTTGTTTTAGATGTGCGTGACAACCCGGGCGGTGTACTTAATGTTGTAGAAAAAATAGCTGACAAACTTGTTGGAGAGGGAACTCTTGTTTATACAATAGATAAAAAAGGTGAGAGAGTTGATTATACTTCGGATGCAGAGAGCGTAAATGTTCCCCTTTGTATACTAGTTAACGGCAATAGTGCAAGTGCATCGGAAATTTTGGCCGGAGCAGTACAGGATACAGGAACAGGAACTCTTGTTGGTACTCAAACTTTTGGTAAGGGACTTGTGCAAAATCTTTATTCTGTGCCTGACGGTTCTGCAGTGAAAGTAACAATACAGAAATATTACACACCACGTGGTGTTTGCATTCAAGGGGAGGGAATTGCCCCTGACTATGTTGTTGAACTTCCAGAAGAACTGAAAAATGCACTTGTAATTACTCATGATGAGGATACACAGTTGCAAAAGGCAATTGAAGTAGTAAATGGTGAAAAATAACAAAATAAAAGGCAGAGGATTTCATAAACCTCTGCCTTTTAATTGCGTATGATTAGAAAGCAAAAAGAAAAACTATTATTAATAAGCAGTTACTTATAGACTTGCATTTGAAAATTTGGTATTATAATGTAGTTATGGTTTAATTAACACAAAATAATTTAATTCTGAAAGGAAACCTTATGAATACAATATTTGTTTTACTTATTCAGGTACCATGCATACTTTTTGCTACAACACTGCATGAATTTGTACGTGCGGCGGTGTCTACTGCATTGGGTGACAAAAAGCCTAAAAATGAAGGAAGATTAACAATTAATCCCATGAAGCACTTTGAGCCAATTGGTTTTATACTTTTTCTTGCAACGGGCTTTGGATGGGGTCAACCTGTGCAGACTAATGGACTTTTTTATAAAAACAGAAAGAGAGATACACTGATTACAGCAATTTCACCTTCTGTTGCAAATATTGTGGCGGCAGTTTTATTTGCACTTTTTCTAAAGATTAATGTAACCCAATCAGCAATTTTAAGTATTTTTTTGGTAAGTCTTATTAGGGTTAATGTATCGCTGGCGGTTTATAACGTTGTTCCAATTACGCCTATGGATGGGCTTAAGGTGCTTAGCGCGGTTATACCTTCAAACAGCTACTTTAGTTACATTCAGTATGAAAAAATAATACAGATGTTATT
>JBFWMT010000062.1:0-13722 GCA_050251415.1 Anaerotignaceae bacterium
AGTTTGATACAAACCTTGGAGGATAAGGAATGCCTTAAAAACCTTTTAACAGCAAAAACTGTTGATGGAGATGACGTGCAAATTTATATAGGCAACGAAAGTGGTATAGAAGAAATGAAGGATTGCAGTATCATAACCACAAGCTACAAATTTGCTGATAATATAACAGGAACGATTGGTATTTTGGGACCAACAAGAATGAATTATTCTCAAGTGGTTTCCGTACTTAACGGAATGGTAAAAAATATTGAAGTTGTTGTTAAAAATTTGAACAATCAAAACGACAAAGAAAAAAATGATTCATAGAAGAGAGGAAAGCTAAAAATGGCAGATAACTTGAAAAAAGACAACTTAACCCCAGACGAAGAAGAAATGCTTGAAGAAGTAATTGAAGATATGACAGAAACAGCAGATGGCGAAGTGGTTGAGGATGCACAGGAAAACGCAGACGAGACAGACACTAAGCTTGCTGAAATGACAGAGAAATGTCAACGCCTTGCGGCTGAGTATTATAACTACAGAGAACGTACATCTAAAGAAAAAGCCAGCATGTACAGTGATGGTGCAAGAGATACTGTAGAAAAAATATTACCAGTAATTGATAACCTTGAAAGAGCCGTTGCAACACAAAGCGCAAAGTGCGACGAGGAAGACAGCTTTTTTAAAGGAGTTGAAATGACACTGAAACAGTTTAAAGAAACACTGAAAGCAATGGGTGTTGAAGAAATACCTGCAAAGGGAGAAAAATTCGACCCTAACTTACATTCAGCAGTTAGCCACATTGAAGATGAAAATTTCGGTGAAAATGAAATTACCATTGAAATGATGAAAGGCTATAGATATAAGGAAAAAGTAATAAGACACAGTATGGTGCAAGTTGCGAACTAAAAATAATCTTTTGAATATTTAGGAGGAATAAAATTATGGGAAAAATTATCGGTATTGACCTTGGTACAACAAATTCATGTGTATCTGTAATGGAGGGTGGCGCACCTGTAGTTATTGTTAACACAGACGGTGCAAGAACAACTCCATCTGTAGTTGGTTTTGCAAAAAATGGTGAAAGATTGATTGGTGAAACTGCTAAACGTCAGGCTATTACAAATCCAGACAACACAATCAGTTCAATCAAAAGAGAAATGGGCACAAATTATAAAGTAACAATTGATGGTAAAGGCTATTCTCCACAGGAAATTTCAGCTATGGTTTTACAGAAATTAAAAGCGGATGCAGAAAATTACCTTGGTGAAAAAGTAACAGAAGCAGTTATTACTGTACCAGCTTATTTCTCTGATGCACAGCGTCAGGCAACAAAGGATGCTGGTAAAATTGCAGGTCTTGATGTAAAGCGTATTATTAACGAGCCTACAGCGGCAGCTTTAGCTTATGGTCTTGATAATGAGCATGAGCAGAAAATTATGGTATACGACCTTGGCGGTGGTACATTCGACGTTTCTGTTATTGAAATAGGTGACGGTGTTATTGAAGTTTTAGCAACAAGCGGTAACAATAGACTTGGTGGCGATGACTTTGACCAGAGAGTTATTAACTTCCTTGTACAGGAATTTAAAAAAGCAGAAAATATGGATTTAAGTAGTGACAAAATGGCAATGCAAAGATTGAAAGAAGCAGCTGAAAAAGCTAAAAAAGACCTTTCAACAGTTACAAGCACAAACATTAATCTTCCTTTCATTACAATGAACCAGGATGGACCAAAACACCTTGATGTAACCCTTACAAGAGCAAAATTCGATGAAATTACAGCAGACCTTGTAGATGCTACAATGGGTCCTGTTAGAACAGCTTTAAGCGATGCTGGTTTACAGGCAAGCGAGCTTGATAAAATACTTCTTGTTGGTGGTTCAACACGTATCATTGCAGTGCAGGATGCTGTTAAGAAAATTACTGGCAAAGAGCCTTTTAAAGGTATTAACCCAGACGAATGTGTTGCTGTAGGTGCAGCTATTCAGGGTGGCAAGATGAGCGGTGAAGCAGGCGCAGGTGACATTATGCTTGTTGACGTAACTCCACTGTCACTTAGCATTGAGACAATGGGCGGCGTTGCAACAAAAATTGTTGAAAAAAATACTGCTATACCTACAAACAAAAAACAGGTATTCTCTACAGCGGCAGATAACCAGACAGCGGTTGACATTAGAGTAGTACAGGGTGAAAGACCACTTGCAAAAGACAATAAGGAATTAGGTATGTTCCGCCTTGATGGTATTGCACCAGCAAGACGTGGTGTACCTCAGATTGAAGTAACATTTGACATTGACGCAAACGGTATTGTTCATGTATCCGCAAAAGACCTTGGCACTGGAAAAGAACAGACAATAACAATTACAGCAAGCACTAACCTTAGCGATGATGAAATTGAAAAGGCTGTAAGAGAAGCAGAGCAATTTGCAGAGGCTGACAAGAAACGCAAAGAAGCAATTGATGCTAAGAACGAAGCAGATTCACTTATCTTCCAGACAGAAAAAACAATTAAAGACCTTGAAGATAAAATTGATGAAAGCGAAAAAGCAGCAGTTGAAGCTGAGCTATCAAAGTTAAAGAGCCTTGCAGAGGGTATGAATGCTGATACAATGACAGATGCTGATGTAACAAGCCTTAAAGAAGCAACCGAGGCACTTACACAGGAATTCTACAAAATTTCTGAAAAGCTTTATCAGCAGAACCAAGAACAGGGTGGTGAAGCACCACAAGGCAATCCTGATGTTGTAGACGGTGACGCAAAAGAAATGTAATATATAAAGACCATGGTGGTGTTGCACCCACTGCCCCTTCTAAGGGAGTTGGGACAGCATCACCAAGGTCTTGTTTTTTGATTATGTGATTAAGGGCGGTGACTTAGTTTGGCAGATAAAAGAGATTTTTATGATGTGCTGGGAATACAAAAAGGTGCATCAGAAAGTGAAATAAAAAAGGCATACCGTCAGATGGCAAAAAAGTATCATCCTGACAATAATCCTGGTGATAAATCCGCCGAGGATAAGATGAAAGAGGTCAATGAGGCATACGAGGTACTTAGTGACGCAGATAAGCGTTCGAATTATGACCAGTTTGGACATGCGGCTTTTGAACAAGGTGGTGCCGGTGGTGGTGGCTTTTATGGCGGCGGCATGGACTTTGATATGGGCGATATATTCAATATGTTTGGCTTCGGTGGCGGTGGAGGTACTGCAAGGCGAAATGGTCCACAGAGAGGTTCTGATATTGGGGTAACCATACAAATAAGTTTTGAAGAAGCTATTTTCGGCACAACAAAGGAAATTTCTATAAATATAACTGATAAGTGCGATACATGTAATGGTACAGGCGCAAAAACTGGTACACATGCAGAAACATGCAAACGCTGTAACGGAACCGGCCAAGAACGTGTTATGCAACAATCCATATTTGGCTCTATGACAAGCGTGCGAACATGCTCCGCTTGTGGTGGAACAGGAAAGACCATAAAAGACCCATGCCCAACCTGTAAAGGAAAGGGAAGAGTTAAAAAAGCTAAAAAGTTTGAGGTTAATATACCAAAGGGTATAGACCATGGTCAAACTATTCGTTTGTCTGGCAAAGGTGAGGCGGGAATTAATGGCGGAAGCTATGGGGACCTTATGGTAACTGTATATGTTCAGCCAGATAAATATTTTGTGCGTAAAGGGATGGATATTTATTGTGATGTGCCTATTACATTTGTTCAGGCGGCGTTGGGCGATGAAATTACCATAAAAACCATTGACGGCGAACAGAAATATACAATTAAACCAGGAACACAGCCTGAAACAGTGGCTACAATACGTGGTGTTGGCGTACCGAACCTTAGGAACACTGCACAGCGGGGAAATCAAGTTATAACATTAAAGGTTAAAATACCTATTGACCTTTCGGGTAAGCAAAAAGAACTTTTAAGAGAGTTTTATAACCCAAATGCAAGTGAAGGCGAGAAAAAAGGCTTTTGGGATAAAGTAAAAGAAAAACTTGAAGATTAAAGAAAAAAAGGGTGCTTGTATTGCAAAGCACCCTTTTAGACTATCAAAAAATCTTGGACGTTGCCCAAACCCACTTCCTTTTTGAAAAAAGGAAGACCAAAAGCTTTTATTAAAACCGCATAAATATGCGGTTTTGGATGGGTCAAGGGTGAAACCCTTGTGTGTGTTTGAGGGCAAAGCCCTTAAGGTTTTGACTTTGTCTACGTACTGGTTTACATTTTTATTTCGCCTGTTATTTTTACGGCATTCTTTGCTTTTTCAGCATTTTCTGCCGCTTTTGCCAAGGTTTTGGCAGTTACAGTAAGATGGCCCATCTTTCGTTTTGGCTTGCTCTCTTCTTTGCCATATACATGAAGCATTACCCCTGGTACATCAAGGCACTGGTCTGCACCAAGCACTTTTGTTTTCCCTTTAAATCCATCTTCACCAAGTATGTTTCGCATAACGGCAGGTCTTACAAGAGAGGCATCACCTAAAGGTAAACCGCTTACGGCACGTATATGCTGTTCAAACTGACTTGTAACACAGGCTTCAATGGTATAATGACCAGAGTTATGTGGACGTGGTGCAACCTCATTTATGGCAACATTTCCATCTTTATCTACAAACATTTCCATGCAGAACATGCCAACGCCGTTAAATACTTCCATAACACGCTTGGCCAGTGCCATGGCTTTGTTCGTTGTTGTTTGGTCAATTGAGGCAGGTACTCTTGTTTCGTCTAATATATTATCAAAATGAATGTTTTGTGCTACAGGATATACCTTTATATCGCCATTTATAGCACGACATGCTAGTACCGAAATTTCCATTGTAAATGGATAAAAACGCTCTGCCATAAGTGGAAGTATGCCACTGCCTAGGGTTTTGTAGCCATTGGTTGCATCATCTGCATTTTTAACAACATAGTTTCCCTTGCCATCATAGCCACCAGTACATGCTTTTAAAAGCATTGGAAACCCGAATGTTTTGCCAGCACTACGTATATCTTCTATATCTTTAACCTCAACAAAATCAGGTACAGGTACATCATTTTCAGCTAAAAGAGTTTTTTGTAAAAATTTATTTTGAATAATTTCAAGGCTTGTGGCGGTAGGGTAAACTTCTTTGCCCTCTTTTTCAAGCTCTTTAAGTACTTGAGCATTAATGTGTTCAAATTCATAGGTAATCACGTCACTTTTTTCAGCTAAAAGACGTATCGCCTTTTCATCATCAAAGTCAGCAACAATATGTTCATCAACAATGGTATGGGCAGGGCAGTTTAGGGTTGGGTCTAAAACAGTAATGTAGAAGCCCATCTTTTTTGCTTCAAGTATCATCATCTGCCCCAACTGTCCTCCGCCTATAATGCCGATCTTTTTATGTATATTTTCCATTATTTATTCCTCCGTATTATTTTTTGTTTTATTTTAGCATAATTTTTTTATAAATAAAATCATTTTTCAACCAATTGAAAACAAGACACCCGATTATGGTAATTGTATAAACTGCAAAAAAACGTATGGCATAATAAGTGCCTATGTCGGTTATGCCTTGTTCGACTAATTTATCGTTTACCAAAAGCAATACATAGCAGTGGGTAAGGTATATTGGATAGCTTACGCTGTTTATTAACTTTAAAATTAATTTGGGTTTGGTGTGTATGCCTACTGCCATAGTAAAAAGTATTGCCGAAACACAGTAAAAAATATGTATGGTTTCAAGGCTTGAAATATAAATACCTTTTGTAAAAACTTGAAAGCTTAAATAAATATCTATACACAAAAAAAGCATAAATACAAATACAATGGTATTGAATTTTTTAGTCAGCCACATGGTGAATTTTTCGTAATTGATACCATAAATTGCACCCATAGACCAGTAAAATAAGTAAGTTGTAAGCAATCGATCATTGTAGGCAAATGAATAACCACCTGTAATAATATTAATTGCTTTAGGCAAAAAATGGCCGAACAAAATGGTAGTTATAAGTGAAACAAGCAAAATTGGTACAGGGTTAAAACGCTTATATAACCATTGCCATAGTGGCAAAAGCGAATAAAACTGCACTATAACAACAATAAAATAAAATGGGCTTACAAGCGTACCTAAAGCCATATTCTTTAAAAGATGTTTAAGGACAAAGGGAAAGTAACCATGGTTAAAAAAATAAACATAGTAGATCACAACCCAAATGATGTATGGCACAATTATTGTCTTAATTCTTGAAATATAATAGCGTTTATAGTTCGTTACAGGTTCTTTCTTAATAAAAATTTTAAGGGCTGAAAGAAAAATAAACCCCTGTACAACAAACGCACTAAGCCTCCAAGGAACCATTACGGCTAGGTATTGAATACTGTTTTTTTCCAAGGATGAAACTGCGCCGCTGGACACATGAATAAATACCACCAAAAGGCACATTATTACATTTGAAAATATTATTTCTTGTTTTGGTTTGTGTGTTTCCATTAAAGTTCCTCCGTTGTTGAATATAAGTAGAAGTATAGCATAAAAACTGCTGCAAATATATAATTTTAATAAAATTTAAGTGCATTTATACTTTAAAAATGGTATAATTAACTGTTAGAAATTTTTGGGCATTTAAACAAAGCATGTTAGTTTAAAAAATTTAATAATATGCAATAAAATAAGGGGTATGGTAATGGCGGATAACAAAAAAGCAACAAGGAAAACCACATCATCTGGTAAAAAAACTACTGGTGCAAGAAAATCAACTACTGCAAAAAAAAATACAGGTGCAAAAAAAACCACATCAAAAGCGAAAGTACCACAGAAAAAATTTGGGGATTCAATTTATGATGAAATATTTTTACTGGTGCTTATTATAGTATCAATTTTAGTTTTATTAAGCCTTTTTACATCGGTAATGGGTATGTTTGGTACGGCAATAAATAGCTTGCTAAAAGGAATTTTTGGCGCAGGGGCATTTATATTGCCTGTGCTCTTAATAGCCTTTTGCGTTTGGATGCTTGCGAGCAAGGAAAAAGATTTTGCACGTGTGAAGGTATGGGGGATTATACTTTTTGTACTTAGTATTGCCACGTTTTTTCAGCTTATTAATACAGGTGCCTATAATATAAGTGGAGATTTATCGTTTTTGAAGCAAGCAGGGTATTTTTATAAAAATGCTACTGGCACAAATGGCGGTGTTATGGGTGGAGTTATTGGAAGCGGCTTAAATAAGGCAATTGGCTGGGGTAGTTATATTGTTACAGTGGCAGCTATTATAATTTCAGTTATGCTTGGCACGGGAAAATCTCTTATAGTTGGTATAAGCAGCTTTATAAATTATACAGAAGAGCGCCGCAATGTGAAAGAGGCAAAAATTAAAGCACAGGCTGAAAATATAAGAGAACGTGAATTAAAAAGAGAACAGAAGATTGAGGAAAACAATATAAGGCAAATTCAACGCATGGAAAAGAAAGCCAAGAAAGGAAATTTCAATATAAACCTTGGCTGGCATGACGAGGTGGAAATTCCAGAGCAAAATAAAAATGAAGAAGTAGCAGAAAAAGTGGTACAACCATTGGTTGAAGCCCAAGAAGAGAAAAAGCCTATTGATATTTCGGGCATTGATTTAACGAACCCCAATTCACAGCGCCTTATTGAAGTGCTTGGGGTTACAAAGGTTAATGATGACGATGTAATACAAGTGTTTGGGGTGCAGGATGAAACAACAACCAAAGAAACTACGGCTGACGTACATATGGATATTCCAATAATTGAAACAGTTGAAGAACCACAGTTGCAAGTAGAAGAGCCACAAATTGTTGCTGAAAGTGAATTGCAAATGGTAACGAAAGAACCGAAAATAGTTGCAGAAGATACGTCAAGAGTTATTGAGCCATTGGTAGAGGAGTTTGTGGAAACGCCTGTTAAAGATCCAGTTACACCAGCTACACTAGTTACACCTGTTACTCCAAAGGCAGAGCCTGTTGAGATTGGAACAGTGGAGAAGGCAGAGGAGCCAGAATATGTATTTCCGCCTATGGATATTTTGGGGCAAAAGCCACAAACAGCATCGGGTGAAACCAAGACAGATATGATTGCCAATGCAAAAAAGTTAGAAGAAACACTAAGCAGTTTTGGGGTAGAGGCAAAGGTTATGCAAATAAATAAAGGTCCAACGGTTACAAGGTATGAACTTGCACCAAGCCAAGGCGTTAAGGTTAGCAAAATTGTGAACCTTGCAGATGATATTGCCCTTAACCTTGCGGCAACGGGAATAAGAATTGAAGCACCAATACCAGGTAAGGCGGCTGTGGGTATAGAAGTGCCCAATAAAGAGACACAATCTGTTTACCTTAGAAGTGTGTTGGAAAGTGATGCTTTTAAAAAATTTCCATCCAAATTGGCTTTTGCATTAGGTGAAGATATTGCAGGGAATGCAATAGTTACCGACATAGGTAAAATGCCTCATTTGCTTATAGCAGGGGCAACAGGAAGCGGTAAAAGTGTTTGTATAAACACCCTAATCACAAGTATACTTTACAAGGCGGATCCTAAAGAGGTTAAGCTTTTGTTGGTAGACCCAAAGGTAGTTGAACTTAGCGTATATAACGGAATTCCTCACCTTTTGATTCCTGTTGTAACTGACCCTAAAAAAGCCGCAGGTGCATTAAACTGGGCTGTAAGGGAAATGCTTGGAAGATACCAAAACTTTGCGGAGCACAATGTGCGTGACATAAAGGGTTACAATCAGATGAAGTTGGATAAGGGTGAAGCAGATGTTATGCCACAGATAGTTATAGTTATTGACGAGCTTGCAGACCTTATGATGGCGGCACCTGGCGAAGTTGAGGACTCCATTTGCCGTTTAGCGCAGATGGCAAGGGCAGCAGGTATGCACCTAATTATTGCAACACAAAGGCCGTCAGTTGACGTTATTACCGGCGTAATTAAGGCTAATATTCCATCAAGACTGGCTTTCGCAGTTTCTTCCGGAATTGACTCAAGAACCATTTTGGATAGTGTTGGTGCAGAAAAACTTTTGGGCAAGGGTGATATGCTGTTTTACCCTGTGGGCATGAGCAAACCCGTGCGTATACAGGGAGCTTTCGTTACAGACAAAGAAGTTGAAAACATCGTAGATTTTGTTAAGCAAGGCAAAAACACCACCTACGATAAAGCGATGATAGATAACATTACTTCGTCTAATAAATCAGCAGAAGCTGGGGAAGACAGCGATGAATTTTTTGACCAAGCTATTGACCTTGTAGTTGAAAAAGAAAAGGCATCTGTAAGTATGCTTCAGCGACAATTTAGAATTGGATACAATCGTGCGGCAAGACTTATGGACGATTTGGAAAGCAAGGGAATCGTTGGCTCGGAAGAAGGAAGTAAGCCACGCCGTGTACTTATTACCCAATCGCAACTTAACGAAATGCGTTATCCGTCTGACGATGATATGTAAAATTAAAACCTAGTAGTTAAGGAAATTTAGGACTTATATACAAAAAGGAGAATATTTAATGAATATAAAAATGGCTTTTGTTTCCCTTGGATGCGACAAAAACCTTGTTGATAGTGAGGTAATGCTTGGCTTATGCAAGCAAGCAGAAATTGAGATAGTGTCTGATGAGAGCACTGCGGATTTAATAGTGGTTAATACCTGTTGCTTTATACAGGATGCCCTTGAAGAAAGTATTGAAACTATTGTGGAAATGGGCGAGTACAAAAAAGAGGGCAATTGCAAAGGCATAATTGTTGCAGGCTGTCTTGGTCAGCGTTATGAGAAAGATATATTTGATGAAATGCCAGAGGTTGACGCAGTGGTTGGTACAACGGCATACGAAAAAATAGTAGAGGTTGCAAAGCGTGTTTACAAAGGTGAAAAAATAAAAGAACTTACCGATATTGATATGCCAATGATTTCAGAGGATAATTCAATGCTTAGAATGCTGTCAACGGCAGGTCACTTTGCATATCTTAAAATAGCAGAAGGTTGCGATAACCACTGTACCTACTGCGTTATTCCTAAGCTAAGGGGAAAATATCGAAGCCGAACCATTGAAAGTCTTGTAAAAGAGGCGGAGATACTTGGGGCACAAGGGGTTAAAGAGCTTATACTTGTAGCGCAGGACACGGCACTTTATGGCAGTGACATTTATGGCAAAAGCTGCTTGGATAAATTGCTTATATCTCTCTGCAAAGTAGATGGAATTGAGTGGATAAGAATACTCTACTGCTACCCAGAGCATATAACAGATGAAACCATTGCCGTAATGGCTTCAGAGGATAAGGTCTGTAAATATCTTGATATGCCTGTGCAGTCTGGCTGTGACACCGTGCTTAAACGCATGGGCAGAAAAAACACCGCAAATATTATTGAAGAAAAAATTGAAAAACTAAGAAAAGCGATGCCAGAAATTACTCTTAGAACCACCCTTATTACAGGCTTTCCTGGAGAAACAGAGGAAGAATTTAATGCAACCTTAAGCTTTGTTGAAAAAGCACGTTTTGATAGACTTGGGGTTTTTACCTATTCTCAAGAAGATGGTACGCCTGCGGCAATTATGGAAAATCAAATTGACGAAGAAATAAAGATTGAAAGAAAAGACAGGATAATGGAAATGCAGAAGTTTATATCTGCCGACAAATGTGAAAATGCAGTTGGTAAAAAAATGAGGGTACTAGTTGAAGGCAGACTTCCAGAGGATAAGGTTTATTGTGCAAGAAGTTATAAAGATGCACCCGACATTGACGGATTGGTGTTTGTAAGCTGTGATGAAGAATTGCTTACAGGAGATTTTGCAGAGGTTGTTATAACCCAAGCAAGTGATTACGATTTATACGGAAGGGTGACAGAGTAATGGAGATGAACTTACCAAACAAGCTTACAATGGCAAGGGTTATAATGATACCTGTGTTTTTAGTGGTGCTGTTAAGCGGAGTTATTCCACAGCCAGTAAATAGGTACATTGCCGTTATTATATTTATGGTGGCTTCTTTTACAGATTATCTGGATGGACACATTGCCAGAAAATATAATTTGGTAACAAATTTCGGTAAATTTATGGACCCTCTTGCAGATAAACTGCTTGTGGCGGCTGCGATGATATCAATGGTAGAACTTGGTGACATTGCAGCGTGGATAGTTATAATAATAATTAGCCGTGAATTTATTATTACAGGCTTTAGGCTGATAGCAGTGGAAGCCAATGTGGTTATTGCTGCAAGTTGGTGGGGCAAAACAAAAACAGTTAGTCAAATGGCAATGATCATTGTTGTTTTAAGTGGCATTGGTGGCATACTGGGGCAGATACTTATTTACGCCTCGGCAATACTAACAATTATTTCGGGTGTAGACTATATTGTTAAAAATATGAACGTGTTAAAAGGATAGGGGACAAAAGAATGAAAGCAGAGATTTTGGCAGTTGGTACAGAATTACTTTTAGGAGATATTTTAAATACAAATGCACAATATATTTCCAAACAGCTTGCACAACTGGGTATTGACGTACATTACCAAACGGTTGTTGGAGATAATGCACAAAGATTGGAAAAAACTATATTAAATGCTTTTGAAAGAGCCGACCTTATTATTACATCAGGTGGTCTTGGCCCAACTGAGGATGACCTTACAAAAGAAACAGGAACAAAATATTTCGGCAAAAAGCTTGTTCTTGACCCAAAGGCGATGGATATGCTAGAGGGCTTTTTTACACGTCTTAACAGAAAGATGACTGCGAACAACGCAAAACAGGCTTATGTTCCAGAGGGTGCATTGGTTATGTACAACAAAAACGGTACAGCACCTGGAATTATTACAGAGGAAAACGGGAAAATTCTTGTGAACCTTCCTGGCCCGCCAAGAGAGCTTACACCTATGTTTGAGGAATATGTTAAGCCGTTTCTTGCAAAAAAGCAGGAAAATATTTTTGTTTCACGAATTTTAAGGGTTGCAAAAATAGGTGAAAGCGAAGCCGAAGATATGGTTAAAGATATTATTGCTGCACAAACAAACCCAACAATTGCAACTTATGTTAAGGGCTATGAGGTTATTTTCAGAATTACAGCGAAGGCAAAAAATGAAGATGAAGCAAATAAAATAATTGAGCCTATGGCACAGGAAATATATAAACGCTTTGGCAACAATATTTATGCTGAAGGTGAAACAACTATCCAAAAAGTTACATGCCAAAAACTTATGGATAAAAATCTTACAGTCGCTGTGGCAGAAAGCTGCACGGGTGGAATGCTTGCGGCGGCATTTACAGATATTGCAGGGATATCTAAAATATTTATGGAAGGCGACGTAACCTACAGCAATGATGCAAAAATTCGCCGTCTTGGCGTAAAGGCTGAAACCCTTGAAAAATATGGTGCAGTAAGCCATGAAACGGCGGCACAAATGGCAGAAGGTATTGCCAAGGCCGCAGGTACAGACATGGGAATTTCTACAACAGGGATTGCTGGCCCTGATGGGGGAAGCGACGAAAAGCCTGTGGGTACTGTGTTTCTTGGGCTGTGCTTTAAAGGAGAAGTGAAAACAAAGGAGATTCATCTCGTTGGAAATCGTGATAAAGTTAGGCAAAGAACTGTAGATGCAGTATTTGATTGGATTAGAAGAGAGATAGAGGAAAATGAATAAGAAAAAAGGAACCATTCTTTTGTTTATAGCAGCGGCAATTGGCGGATTAGGGTTTGTGCTAATGAAAAATTTGCTGGATAGTGGATTTTCTCCAATTCAGTGTGTTGCAGGGCGGTATATATTTGCAGTTATATTCATGTGCCTGTTTTACATTAAGGAACTGAAACACATAACAAAAGAAGAACTAAATGGTGGCAGTTTGATGGGAGCGCTGTTGTTTTTACTTTTTGTAATGCTAATGGAGGGGTTAAAAAGAACAACACCATCTGTTAACGCATTTTTGTCCTGCACAACGGCAATTATGGTGCCAATTATATTATGGGTAGGATATAAGAAAAAACCCGACAAATATATTGTTGTAGGTGCACTTATGACAATTTTTGGTGTGGCAATGCTTTCCTTAAATGAGCGATTCGAAATAAATTTGGGTGCAGTTTTATCTCTTGGTGCATCGGTCATGTTAGGAATGCAGATGGTAGTAATGGATAAATATGTTGAAAAGTGCAATCCGGCAAGGCTTACGATAGTTGAAAGTGTTGTGGTTATGGTACTTTCTATTATGTCAGCATTGTTTTCAGGTGAGGCTGTACCAAAAATTTCAGAGATAGATATTGTTATGTTTGCTTTAGCAGGGGTGTTATGCACATTTGTGTATTTTCTTTTTATAAGTATTAGTCAGAAATGTACATCGCCAACAACCACATCAATAATTATTACTTCAGAGTCTGTTTTTGCTGCTTTTGCATCTGCCATATTTTATGGCGAGAAAATAGGGCTTCGTGTTGTTGCAGGTGGATTGCTTATTTTTTGTGCAGTAATTATTGCAGAAGCAAAGCCAAATTTTTTTGCCAAAAAGGAGCTATTGACGAACCGTTACAAATAAGATAAAATAGGAACATAGGTTTGCTTTTGGAAAAGGGGAGTAATATGGCTGAGAAAAAAGGTTCAAAAAAAGAAGAGATAAAATATGAAAGTAAAGAGAAAGCACTAGAAGGTGCTCTCAAAAACATAGAAAAGAAATTCGGCGAAGGCTCAGTTATGAAGCTTGGCGATGAAAAATCACGTATGAATGTTGAGGTTACACCAACAGGCTCTTTAAGCCTTGACATTGCCCTTGGCGCAGGTGGTATAC
>JBFWMT010000063.1:0-13277 GCA_050251415.1 Anaerotignaceae bacterium
AGACCAGTTAGCTGTATCTCGTGGAATATATAAAGCCTGCGTCTTGTTTTGTCATAGTGATTAACAGTATAGTGAAATGGGTCTGACGCATATCCCCAATCTAAGCCTCGTGCTATATTGTCAAAGGTTTCAATCTCTTGACCTGTAATCTCTCGTATATTTAAATTCAAGAATATCTCACCGCCTGTGCCTGTTACTTCTCCCATATATTCATGGTTATATGCTTCGGGCTTAGTATTTTTTAAGTGTTCAGCTTCAATAAAAAACTGTTCCCCCAACCAATCATGAGGAACAGTTAAATATGTACTGTGGTGAACTTTTCTATCGTCTCGCCTTTCTAATACTTCGGTATTTACCCAGTTACGCTGACTTTGTGGTGGATTGTAAGAATAAAATACAAAGAAGTTCTCGCCTCCACGCATAAGAGATTGATTAATAGTTCTAATCTCTTCCATGCCTGAAAACTCGTCAACTTCTTCATACCAGATATATTTACAGTAACCATTGTGGAACTTCGTTGACTTTATTTTTTTAGGCTTATCAGCTCCACGGAATGAAATTCTTTGACCTGTTGGAATGTACGTAAGTGTCAAAGGGCTTATTTTGCTTTGCCAATATTCTGATACCCCTAAGACTTTAATAGCCCATTCTAGCTGTTCAAATATACTGTCTTTTAAATTCATTCCGACTTTTCTTAAAGCTATGCAATTTGCATCAGGGTCTTTCATCATTCCTAAAATAATCTCTATGGATACAAAGGAGGATTTAGTGCTGCCACGTCCGCCCTTAAGCCAAAAGTGTGTATATGCGTGATTTTTAACAACATTGTGCAGGGAATAAAAAGACGGTGCTATTATTTCACTTAGTTTAGGCATCGTCATCACCTTGACTTATATCGTCAATGATTTGGACTGCTGCGGAACTATCTACTTGCAACTTATCGGTAAACAAACTATACCGTTTGCCGAGTAATTCCGCAGCTTTATTTGCATCTGATAATTTAGCAGGTATTTCTACAAGCTTCGGCTCTTCTTTATCTACTATTTGTTTTTTACCATTTTTGTCATAAAAGCTTTTACGATTTTTACAAGTCACGACAACAACTTCTTTGTATTCACGTCTCATGACCGATGTAAGATATTTCATTACTTCTTTTGCATCGGCTATTTTAGTATCTGATATTTCCTGTAGTTTTTCATCGATATAGCTTTTCACGTTAGCATTTGTTAGCAATCTTGAACCATTTGCCCTTGCTACATCATCTTTTTTTACATTTTTGTAAATGACTTTATACGCTCTGGTAGCATTAAGGTCAATTAAATATTCATCTGCAAATCTTTTTTGTTTTTCTGTGAGTTTAGACAATAATGCCACCTCTTTTCTTGTAATTTAAAAGACACCGACTTTCGCCGATGCCTTAAGGGAGACTATTTCCAAATATTTCATGCTAACATAATAACACGGTTTTTACCCTCTTTTGTGCAAACTTTTTTATAATCTTTTTTCAGACAGAAAATAAAAGTATTTTCTTCGCAAATAATAAAAATTTCTTCTGCTCATTGGTATGTCTAAATACTCCCACGGTACACCTTTTGTAACATTTTCAAGCAATTGCTCAAAAAAGTCACTATTAGCTTCAATGGCCGTTTGTTCTATTAACTCTATATCTTTCCTTAGTTGTGCTATTTTTTCTCCAAATTCAGCCGTAGGATTGCTCACAGACGTACCGTGTGGCTGTCCTTTATATTCTACGGCTGAAATACAGCAAATTGATTTTAATTTATCTTTTTTTTCTTTATACTGCAAACAAAAATATTTGAGTTCTCTATATTTGTTCGGGGCTATGTAATATTTATCTTCCAAAACATCACCTACTTAGTTCTTCTTTAGAATTTCGCAAATAAACGCCATGTTACAAGCCATATGCTTGTAATGTTCTATTCCGCTTTCTTCATCTGTGCTATGCGGATTTTCGATAAACTCTAAAGTATGTCTTAAGAGTGCGTCTATGTATCTATCAAGCTCGACCCTTTTCCAGTTTTGTGGGTCTTTGTATTTGGCGGTTCCGTACATTCTAACTTCGGCTATATCTTTTACTATCTGCATTGGTACAAGAGAAATTTGAAGTTTGCCCTTGTCTGCTTTTGCCTGTTGGTTAAATGTATTTACAAAATGGTTCAATATCATTCCTCACCCTCCTTATATGGCTCTGGTTGTAGAACCATGCAAATATCTGTAATACAGTATGCACATTCTAATTTATTTGGTATTGGTTTCATCTATTATCACCCGTCCATTGTTCTGCCATGGCTTTGGCTATGCCCGGAAAAGTTTTAGACCTATTTTTTGCGTCTTCCCCTCTTTTTGCAGCTCCATATTTTGACCTGTCTTTTCTTCCTGTGCCTGATGGAACAAAAGGCAAAGCCGGAGTAACTATATTTGTTGGTTCTAACGGCATTAAGCCTTTTAACCAAAGCCTTGTTTTTTTAGTATAAGCGTGTCCGAATTGATATGGCTGTATTTCCTGCGTGTACTTTGGCATTTCAAATATTCTGCTTGATACAGGGTTTTCAATTGCAATTTTTCCACAGTCTGCATTATAAAACCTCATGAAAAATTCTTTTGCCTTTAATCCCTTCTCATATCTTTCTTGATTTAATATGCCTTTTTGAGGATAAAGCCTGCATGCACCTGCGTTACTTAGGTATGTGCACGGCGGAAAAGCTATTATCATATCCCATTTACAATATATAACCGTGCTATGATATTTGCCATCTACGGTAGTAAACGTAACCCAACCATTCAACAGCCGCAAAACATCTTCTTGTATATGCCATTCCGGGTGTCCTCCCGAACACGGCTCTATATCACAACTATAAGCTTCATGTCCTAACTTCCTTAACTCAATTGTTACCGCCTGACTTTCTTCGCAGGCTACTAATATTTTCATTTCATCACAGGAGTAAATAGCTATTTATCGGTCGACCAAACCTCTTTACCCCTTTCTATAATTATTCACTTTCTGTTTTAAGCCATTCCCTCAAGCAATCTCTGCACGCTGTGTCTGAAACGCAACCGCTTTCGCTATCAGGGACATAAGCTTCGCAACAAAAATCTTCGCATTCCAACAATTCTGCCAATCGAGTATGGCTCATTTCTTTAATTAGCTTTTCGTAATTTGTCATATTTGTTTACCTCTTTCTTATTTTTAAACCTCAATTTTTGTATTTTTCTATCCTTGCTTTTAATGCTAAAATAACGGCGTCCTGTGTGCTTTTTTTCCCTGCCAATGCTTCAATCACATTTTCATCAACAGTGCCCTGTGCAACCAAATGGTGGATAATTACGGGGTATCTCTGTCCTTGCCTATGAAGTCTTTTGTTTGCTTGCAAGTATTGTTCCAGTGACCACGTGGGTCCAAACCAGATTATATGGTGCCCTCCATCTTGTAAATTAAGTCCGTATGCCGTACTTGCAGGGTGAGCCAAAAGAATATCAATTTTTTTATCGTTCCAGTCGGTTTCTTCTTTTGCACCATTATAAATTCTAACTCTCAGTTTGGTTTTTGAAAGTTCTTGATAGATTCTGTCCCTTTCATGCTGAAACCCATAAAATACTAAAGCGGACTCGCCGTTAAGACTTTCAACAAGTTCCGTAAACGCTTCAATTTTGCTGTTATGTACAAACTGTGGTACGTGATTGCTGTCATACACCGAACCTCCTGCAAGCTGCAAAAGTTTACCCGTAAGTACTGCGGCCATATCCGCTGTAATTTCAGTATCATTCACTTCAAGAAGCATTTCTTTTTCCAAAGTTTCATACGCCTTGCGTGCTTTACTGTCAAGAATTACAGGTGTATCCACCGTAATGCAATCCGGAAGGGTTAAATAATCTTCCGTTTTCATTGAAATACATATATCTCCAATAAGCTTTTCAACAGCTTCTTCTGTTCCAAATTTCGGTTTGTATGTAAATACCCGCTCTGCTGAACGCTTATCGGGATTAAAATACCTTTCTCTAAATCCACCTATGGTTCTGCCAAGTCTTGCACCCTCATCAAGTAAATATACTTGCGCCCATAAATCCATTAAGTTATTTGGTGCCGGTGTTCCTGTTAATAAAACAATCCGTTTAATCTTAGGTCTTATTCTTTTTAATGCTTTAAAGCGTTTTGTACTCTGGTCTTTAAAACTGCTGCTTTCATCAATCACGACCATGTCAAAAGGCCAGCCATTCCTGTAATAGTCAACAAGCCATTCAACATTTTCACGATTGATAATATAAATGTCTGCTGTTGCCGCAAGTGCGGATACCCGTTTATTTTTAGTCCCAAGAATTACCGAAACTTTTAAGTTATTTAAGTGGTCCCATTTTTCGGCTTCTTTGCTCCAAGTGGCTTCAGCAACTTTTTTAGGCGCGATTACAAGTACCTTTCCAATCTGAAATCTATAATATTTTAATTCTTTTATGGCTGTAAGGGTTGTAACCGTTTTACCTAATCCCATATCAAGAAATAAACCTAAAGCAGGTAGTTCTAAAAGCTTGTCCTTGCAGTACTGCTGATAGTTATGCGGAATGAATTTCATGCGTCACACCTCTGTTTCTATAAACCTGTCTACCTGAATTTTATTATCAATCACCAAAACCGTGTGCCCTAATTTTTTAAGCTCTCTGTGCTTTGCTGACTGTAATGCTGTCGGAGTGTTGCCGGGTGCTTTAAGTTCTATAAAAAATATTTTCCCTTCCGGAAGAAATACTATTCTATCTGGCACACCTGCGTTCCCCGGGCTCACCCACTTAAAAGCTTTACCCCCTACGGATTTAATTTTATCAACCAGATATTTTTCTATTTCTTTCTCTCTCATTTTTCACCTCAAACGTCTTGCGGTATATACCAGTACCATAATCTCACATCAGTTTTACCCGTAAAGTGGTGATACGCTTTTACTCCTAAATTTGTTTTTGCCTGCGTCAACTCTTTCTTAGAAAACCCAATACCCTTCGCCAATTTACGAACGTCATTGACTTCATAAAACCCGTTTTTGTATAAAAGATTTTTTAACCATTCTTCGCAATTCAAGCTTATACCACACCTCTCAAAAATTTGGATTTCAATATAAAATTGTTCCTAACTACAAAGCTACCTCTCACACGTGTATGTATATACGTAGGTGGTACAGGTGGTACGTGTATATATTATTATCTATATATATATATATAATAGAAATGAATGTAGTCAATGTAGTAAAATAGGTCTAACGCATTGATATTACTGCTTTTTTAGCGACTACATTAATGTAGTTTAAATGTAGTAATGTAGTAATTTGCCGACTACATTCATTTATGCGACTACATTCGAATGTAGTCATTTTTAATCCATTTTTATATACCCTCTTTGGGTTTTGCAGTATCCAAATTTAAGCGGGTACTCCGCCCTTTGCCACCCTTTTTGCCCTGCGATAATACTGTTTATTTCAGAAGTATCATTATACTTTATCATTCTTGGGTCACAGCAAAGGGCTTCACACCATACTTCTAAGGCACATATTTTTTTACGTGGAACCAGTTCTTCATCATATTTAATCGTACCCTCCCAAAACATACGCCTTTGTTCAAGTTTCCAGTTTTGCCAATCGCACGGTATTTTTTGCTCTAAAAAGTCGGCAATAATACCCTCTTTGGTTGATGTTTTTCTGTGATTTTCCTGCTGTTCCTTTGCTTCTTTTTCAACTTCACCCGATAAATATAACGGTTCTCCCATACGAAAACGCATTACAGCTTCGGCCCATATCTGGTCTAATTCGTTATCTAAATCAGACCAAATGCTTTTTAAAGCTTTATGTTTTCCAACCGATACCGGCCAAAAACGACGGTTTCCGGATCTATCAATAAGAAACTCTGTATCGTTAGTAGTACCAAAAAACACACAACGCCGGGGCATTTCTTTTACGTGTCTGCCATAGGCAGCTCTGAACCTATCAGCCTGTTGACTTAAAAACTGCTTTATTCTGCCTACATCAGTACGGTTAAACGCATCAAGCTCTCCTACTTCCACAATCCATACGCCCTGTAAAAGCTCACTTGCTTCTTTCCCCTCAAATGACCTAATGCTATCATTAAACCAGCCCTTTGACATTTTAGCTAAAAACGTACTTTTTCCTATTCCTTGTGGTCCTGTAAATATTGTCATACAGTCAAACTTAAATCCCGGCATAAATGCTCTTGCCGCCGCCGCTGTAAAAGCCTTACGGCTGACCGCCCGCGTATAAGATGTATCATCTGCACCGAGGTAGTCAATAATAAGTCGGTCTAATCTTGGAACTCCGTCCCACTTTATGCCGTTAAGATAATTATTTACGTCGTTAAAAGAGTTTTTATTTGAGTGCAGGGACAAAGCTCCGTCAATTTTACTCATGCCCGAAATCTGATATACTTTTTCAAGGTACCAGTACAGGCCTTGATTATCGTTATCGTCCCAAAACCGCCTTTTTTCCGATGAATTCCAAGGAAGTGAACCTAATACCTCTCCTCTCCCTGCAAACTCATTTAAAGCAAATTTTCCGCGTAAATTTGTATCGTGCTCTAAAATAATCCAAACATTATCCATTGTGTTCTCTGCAATGCCCGTCTTAGGGTGAACCTTTAATTTGCCCATCCAGTCGAAATTGTTTTCAGGTTCTTCATTAAGTCTTTCTTGAATATCATTAAAATCTTCCTGTGCTTGAATAACCCTTTCCGATTGAAGCAAGCTAAGTACATCTTTATCCTCAACCGCTTTACGGCACATAAGGTCAAAGCTTGGTAGCCTATTAATTGGGGTACCCTCTTTTGCGTCATCATCAAGGTCGCCAAAAAGATGAAGTCTTACGAGGTCAAAGGAGTTTACAAGCTGCCCTCCGCATGGGTCTGTTGCATGGTGCGAAAAAAGAAACTTATCATCGTCATAAATAATTGCGCCTCCAGATGTAGAACCCTCTGAGTATGTATATCTGTCTGTTTGTTCAGTAGGTATATAAACCCCCGGTAAAAACTTTTCCATTGCTTGAATAACGTTATACGTTCTGCAAAAAGCACCTATCGTACCGATTTTTAAAGTCGGGTCGCCTTGTTTGGACGCCGCACGTTCTCTTATTTTTTGTTCCCCCGGAACCTGTGGCCAAGATACTACATTGCGCCAGTTTTCATAAAGAGAGAGCATACCGTCTACGGATAAAAGTGGTTTATCTTCATAATTAAATATGTACTCACTATCAATACAACAGCTTGGCCAATACATTAACCTTTCAGCTTGAAAAGTTGTAGGGTCAAACCAATGCATTTCAGGTTGTATCATATATGCCAATTTTCTCGCTATCGGCTCGTATTCTTCCGTAGTCATAGATTTATCGGTAGGAATAATAATTCTAAGTCTGGGAGCAGCAGGGCTATGCTTACGCGTAGAATACACTATGTACATCATACCCAAACCAGAAACCCTTTGTAATATCAGCAGTGTGCTTTCAGGAGGGCAATTGTCCATATCTAAGGTAATAATATCCCTGCTTGTAACAGCACCCTTTTTTCGCCGTCCTGAAAGAGTTCCACCGACAAACCCGCCCACGTCTTTAAGTTCGTCTTGCTGATACTTCTTAAGACCCAAATACGTTGAAAGAGTTTCTTTCCCTCTAAGCGGTGTTCGTAGCTTTTCCGTTAATTCTGATATGAACATGGCCTGAGGCTGCCAGTTTGTAGATTTACGGCTCCCGGCTGTTGATATATTTATTTTTCTGTTATTCTGCATTTAAATCCACCTCAGTCTTTTGTGAAGTATTCTCCGACCCAACCATCTGCCGCCATCGGTAGACCAGGTGCAAAAGGTATAGGACCGCTCATAATCTTGCAAACACCATCAAGATTAGCATTAAAACTATCTATTTCAATTACAACCTCATCATGTATGTGCATTACTATCTGATACCCAAGTAATTCAAGTTTATTTATATTGTAAGCTAAGCAATCTCTTGCAATTGCTTGAACAACATTTTCGGTTAATTTGCCACCGTATGTGTCAACGGGTATCCACTTTTTAGATGTCTGGTCCATTCCGTAGTAGTGAATAGATTTGTTGCCCCATTGATTTAAACCTAAGTGCGGCTTTACATAATAAAGTTTTCTTCCGGAAGGCAAAAGTATGGTTAAAAAATCTTGGTTATTATTAATATCAGCTTCGCGGGCAAATATAAGACCTCTTGCACCGACGGGTGCTCCTGTCTCCAGTGCCTGTATCGCCGCTTGTTCTAATGTTTTCCAACACCTAACAATGTTTGAATTGGCATTTCTCCATCTTGTAACAATGTCCGGAAGTTCTTCCTCGGTTAAACCATTTCTTAATGCACCCATGCTTATAAGTGCACCGCTTCCGCCTTGATACCCTAGTGCTAGTGTAGCTACTTTCCCTTTCTGTCTTAATGAATATTCGGGCTGACCTTTTACTATTTTTTCGAGTGGCACTCCAAACATCTGTGAAGCGGTAGCTTCGTATATCTTTCCATGGGTCCTAAAAACATTTAATACCCACTCTTCACCTGCAAGCCAGGCAATAACACGGGCTTCTATGGCTGAAAAATCTGCGTCAACAAAAACTTTGCCTTTATTTGGTATAAATGCGGTTCTTATAAGTTGTGAAAGTGTATCGGGAACACTGCCATAAGTAATTCTTAAAGCGTTTACATTTTTTTCTTTTACTAATTTTCTAGCAAGGTCAAGGCTATCTCCATGTAAATACGTTCTCGGTAAATTTTGTACTTGCACAAAGCGTCCCGCCCATCTTCCTGTACGATTTGCACCGTAAAATTGAAGCATACCCCTAACTCTATTATCAAAACATGCGGCATTTACCATAGCACTGTATTTTTTAACACTGGTTTTTCCCATTTCTTGCCTTAGGCTAAGAACTCTTTTTGCATCTTCGGAAATATCAGTTGAAAGCATATCTTGAACAGTTTCCTTTGATAAATCAGGAACGCTTACACCTGTTTCATTTTCAAGCCATGCTTTCAGCTGCGCTACACTGTTTGGATTATCTACTCCCGTTATTGTCCTCGCTTCAATAGAAAGAACTTGTTCAATCAGGTCACTACAATGTAATGCTCCCTCAATAAGTACTGTGTCTACCTCAACACCTCGAGAATTTATTTTTTGGTCCTGTTCCCACTCTCTTTGTACCGTAATAGGTACAGGAAAGGCTGATAATTTTCTTTCTATTTCCATTTCCGTAGCAACGTCCTGTTTACAATAATCCTTAAAAAGCACCCATTTTTCAGGTTCATGCACAGGAAGTGTCCTTGTCCGATTGCCGTTTGCTCTTGTCGGCTTACACGGTGTGCAAAATGTTTTAATAAGTGCTTTGCCTGTGGCAAGCTTTTGCTTTTCTTGCGACAATCCCATTGCCTTGCCTGTGGCTTCAAGTCCTGCCGTATAACCGCAGTAAAGTCCATGAAGCATAGTACATCGCCACTGGCTAAGCCAAGCATTTTTATTTTTAATACCTAAATATTTCGATAAGCAATACCATTCAAATGCGGCATTGTATGCGTGTTTTATGTATTTTTTGTCTTTAAGAAAACTTATAATTTCTTCCGGAAATTCATTTTTAGTTAAATCAATAATCTTAACATTTTCACCGTTAATACTGTAAGCAAAAAGCAGGATAGAAAAATCAGGACTTTGAACATATTTGTATAGTCCTGATTTTTTAATATCAACGGAGGAATATGTTTCAATGTCGATTGATATATGCTCCGTATTCATAGCATCACATCGGCAATCCGGTTATTGGATTAATGCTTCCCGAAAAGGCATTTTGTGTTTGCTGTGGTGCAATTGACTTAAAATCACCCTCAGCATTATTTCTGCCGCTTAATGGCTCGCCGTCTTTTGTTTTCATTACATTACCTAACCCACAACCAACGCCGCGGTTTCCGCTGCTGTCATAAGGAAAGAAATTCACCGTTACCCTTGCATACATACCACTGTAAATATCTGTTTCGGCGAGCTGAACACGTATATTGGACTGATGCACGGCCTGTGGCATTTGTTTACTTGAAGCTGTTAAAACCCAATGCCCTTTGCACTCTTCGCCAAAAGGTTCCCCCGATGGTCTCGTACCGTCACCGTCATAAATTACAGGGTATCTAAGCTGAGGTCGCATACCTTTCCATTTATCTTTAACACCCATTTCATAGGCAGCCGTCAATGCATTTTTTAAGTCGTTGTATGTATTAGCATCAACCTTAGGAACAAGAATTGTACAACTGTATTTTGGGTCTGCTCCCGGGGTATTTGTATAAGGTTTTGTAAGGTGTTCAAAAGAAATCCTTACCTCTCCTGTTAAGCATTTTGTTGGAATATTTTGATACATAAAATCAAATCCTTTCAATATATAAATTTTATTGGGTTACTATGTCTTTAAAATCATTAAGTGCAGGGTTAAACGGTTCTCTTGTGTCACTTTCAGGCACAACCGTAGGCTTACCTTGTGGTTTAGTAATATGTTCTTTTAATATGCCTTCAAAATCTTTTTTACCCATAATTTTTTCACATTCAGTAAGGGTTATAGGCTGTCTTTTATATAACACGGCTTCATCTATTCCCGAATTAATCAGAACTTTAAAAGCTTGGTCTATATTGTCAAAAGCACGGTTACTTCTACCCTCCACAACTTTCCAACCGGGTATAGTTTCACCCGACAAAATAGTTTTCTGCGTAAAACTTTCAAGAAGGGAGTACCATTTTTTGATATCCGCGGCTAAAGTCAACGCCTGTCCGACTTCCTCATTTGTCAACGTATCAGGTTGTTTTTCAATAAATGGTTTTACTGCTTTCATTTGTTCCATATACACTCTGCATAACGGTCTTCCCTTACAAAAATGACTGTCGCACCATGGCCCTACTTTATGTTCTCCAGTACCATCAAAAGCTAATTTTGCAATTGGCTTGACCGTTTCAGCCCAAGAATACAAATCATCTGCTGCAATTTCCCATTTTGATGTATTTTTAATTCTAGGCTGTACTATGTGCAGAATAATATCTGTAATACTAAACAAGGCTGAATATTTCTTTAGAACTCCCAAGGCATATAGTTTTAGCTGTGGGTTATTTTTAGAACTAACAGGAATGGTTTTTCCATATTTGAAATCAATAATATGTAAAACTCCGTTTCTAATCATGAAGCAATCAACAGTTCCAAAACCTTTTGGTGCAATGTCAGAATAATCAATTTTTGTTTCAAAACCTATATGAGGCGGAATGTCTGTTTTAAAAGCAATGTCTTTTAAATACTCCAAATATTCATCTGTGTAATTATCCATATCTTTTGTAAACAAACCATCTTTTTTAAGCTTGTTGTACTCTGTCGTGTAGGCCTTTTTTGTCATTTTGGTAAAATACTTTCTTGATTTTAATTCTGCTAAAGAATGGGCCAGTGTGCCCTCTTGTGCTGATTCGCTTGATTCATCGTCAAATGTGCTTTCTAAACGTGCAGACGGGATACAATTAAGCCATTTTTCAGCAGAAGAAGCTGATAAAAAAGCATGCTCACCCATTATATGTTTGCCCCCAAACCTCGTATTGCTGTTGCAAAAGCCCCGTATCTATCTACCGGTAGCTCTTGTAGCGATACTACCCCGAATGACTGCAATACACTTGTTAAAGCTTCCATCTTACCTGCGTCCATAAGCGGTGCTGCTGCCAGTGCAAGTTGTTCAAGTGTATATGCAGCAGGTGCAGTAATAGGTGCAGATTGTTGCATTGGAGCCGTTTGTTGTATCGGTACGGATTGTTGTACAGGCAATTGTTGAGACTGTTGTATTGTGCTATTAATAAACGGGTTATTAGTAGGCATTTGTTGCGGCTGTGCTGTTGGAGGTTGTATTGGTGCTGATTGCTGTATTTGGGTATTATTTTGTGGTTGTTCGGATATAACCCCGTTTAAAAATACTGCAAGCCTTTCAACAAGACCCCTGTTTGTTTTTAAATCCTCATCACTTATATTGATTGATATATTCATTTATTTTCCTCCTAATTTTAATATTTTTGTTTGCTGCGTTTTTGAAAGAGACTTAAACCCCTCTAAATCCATAAATATGAAACCGTGTTCGTGTTCAACTATTATAGTACCTTCTTTAGGTTCAAATTTTCCTAGGGCACTTGCGTGTTCTATTCTTTCTCTCTGCTGAACCTCAATTTCTTGCATCGCCTTTTTCCTATCGGGGATAGAATCAATGCTGTGCTGACTGAGATAGCAACTCAATTCTGTCTCGATGAAATTTTCTTTTTTTTTCTGTTTCATATTTTCTTCTGCGGTTTTTATCAACGCGTCCCATTTGCCCATTTTAATCACCCTCTTCTAATTCATCTATAATTAAATTACTTAATATTTCAAGCTGTTCTTTTGTAAAAGTAATACCCTTAAGAGCCTTTTCGTGCCCTTTTGTCTAATCTCTTATATCATATTTAGGGAGGGTGGTTACCCCATTGAATGATATTAATTTCTTTTGTATTACCATTAGTACTTTCAGGGATTACACCGATGCCTTTAATAATTTTAAATTTCATAAATATCCCCCTTATTATTTAACCTCTGCAAGTTCACCATTTTTTAATATATAAAAAGTATCTGCCTTAACCGTTTCCCCATCTATATAAAATGATTTAACAACTGATATATGCCATTCCCTATCTTCACCTTTGAACCACTCTGCCAACACTAACCAACAACCCAAAGAACCTCTGGCTCTGCTTTCAATCCCTGTTGCAATTGCTATACTTTCTTTCCCTGATACTGTGGCCGCTGAACGGTAGCCTGTGTTTGTGGCAGCTGATTGGTCGCCTATGTTTGTGGCAGCTGAATAGTAGCCTGTGTTTGTGGCAGCTGATTGGTCGCCTATGTTTGTGGCAGCTGAATAGTAGCCTGTGTTTGTGGCAGCTGAACGGTAGCCTGTGTTTGTGGCAGCCGAATAGTTGCCTGTGTTTGTGGCAGCTGAACGGTAGCCTGTGTTTGTGGCAGCTGAATAGTAGCCTGTGTTTGTGGCAGCTGAACGGTAGCCTGTGTTTGTGGCAGCTGAACGGTAGCCTGTGTTTGTGGCAGCTGAATAGTAGCCTGTGTTTGTGGCAGCTGAATAGTAGCCTGTGTTTGTGGCAGCTGAACGGTAGCCTGTGTTTGTGGCAGCAGAATAGTAGCCTGTGTTTGTGGCAGCTGAATAGTAGCCTGTGTTTGTGGCAGCTGAATAGTAGCCTGT
>JBFWMT010000064.1:0-12651 GCA_050251415.1 Anaerotignaceae bacterium
ATTCAAAGCATGATGGAGGCCGAGATGGATAATCATCTGGGTTATGAGCCTTATGAACGCACAAGTAACTCTAATGCCCGTAATGGCAAGAAACCTAAGTCAATACGCAGCAAATATGGTGAAATGAGCATTCGAGTACCTCAGGACAGGGAATCTTCTTTTGAACCGCAGGTGGTTCAAAAACGACAGAAAGATATTTCACACATCGATGATAAAATCATCGCAATGTATGCCAAAGGATTATCTACAAGGCAGATATCGGAACAGATTGAGGATATATATGGCTTTGACGTTAGTGAAGGTATGATCTCAGATGTTACCAACAAGCTTCTTCCTGAAATTGAGGATTGGCGGCACCGCCCACTATCCCGAATCTATCCGGTCGTTTTTATTGATGCAGTTCACTTTTCCGTTAGGGACAACAACGTAATTAAAAAGCTTGCTGCGTATGTTATTCTAGGCATTAATGAAGATGGTCTAAAAGAAGTGATTAGTCTTCAGATAGGGCAAAATGAAAGCAGTAAATACTGGCTTGGCGTATTGAACGAATTAAAAAACCGAGGAGTAAAGGATATTTTGATTCTTTGCGCTGACGGTCTGAGTGGAATGAAAGAGGCTGTAAATACTGCATTTCCTGCAACAGAATATCAACGTTGCATTGTTCATCAAGTTCGCAACACGCTCAAATATGTATCGGATAAGGATAAGAAGAAATTTGCAACAGATTTGAAAACCATCTATCAGGCGCCATCAGAAGCAGTTGCTCATGAAAGGATGCTTGAGGTAACTGAAAAATGGGAACCTTATTATCCTAATGCCATGAAAAGTTGGTCGGTTAATTGGGACGTTATCAGTCCGATTTTCAAATTCTCTTCAGATGTACGGAAGGTGATCTATACGACAAATGCAATTGAAAGCCTGAATAGTACATATCGTAGGCTAAACCGTGGACGAAGCGTATTCCCAAGTGATATAGCCTTACTAAAGGCCCTTTATCTAGCAACTTTTGAAGCAACTAAAAAATGGAGTATGCCGATCCGTAACTGGGGTAAGGTCTATGGTGAACTGTCAATCATGTTTGAAGGTCATCTATAATTATCAAAATTAATCCCTTTTTAAAAGGGTCTTATTGACATACACAAAAATATATTTTATATTGAAAACGAGGCATGAATACTGGATTTCCAAGCACTCATGCCTCAAAATTATCATAGAAGGCCAATTTACAGAAATTATTTCACACCCTCTAAAATTAAATTTAAATTTAGAGTAAAAACTTAAAAAACAAAAAACACTAACTATGAATTTCCTAGTTAGTGTTTTTTGTTTAAAAAATTTCAGATTACTCCGCGGCGTAACAAGAACCGTCTTGCAATCCTTTTCCACCCGCACCCGTACAATTATTACCAATATTTTTCCCTTTACCTGCACCGCCATTAGCGCGGCCTGTACCAGCGAATGTTCCGTCAGAACCAAATTTTGCACCTGTATTTTTACCTATTGCTTGTGACTGTGTGCCATCACAGTTTGCTTGGTTTTCTTCAATTGCTTTAATAATTTCATCTGCCTTTTCCTGTGTAATTGTGCCATCTGCTACTTGTGCATAGAGGCTTTCTTTTTTAGCTTCCAAACTCACAGATTTGAATTCATCAAGCCTCTCAGCATCAGCTGCTAATGAGCCATATGTTTTGCCTGTTTCAGCTTTTTCGGCAATAACACTTTCAGTAGTTCTACCTGTAATTTCTGCAAGTATACTTGCAGGAGTGGTACTGGTGGTTGCAGCGAATGCAGTAATAGATGTTGCCAGGATAACAAGTGACGCAGTGGAAATAGCAATAATTTTTCTCTTTGATTTCATAAAATCGTCTCCTTTTTGGTTTTAAATTGTTTACTGTAACTGTAGTTTAGCTTATGATTATGGCAAAATTATGTTTTTTAGCTTCTTTTTTTATGTTAATATAAGAATAAATGACACAGAAAAAACATTCTAACAATATAGAATAAATTAATAAAAAGGAGGTACAGATATGCCAAATATACTGATTGCAGATGACAATAGGCAGATTGTTTCTATTTTAAGAGAATATGCGCAAAAGGAAGGATACACAGTTTTTGTTGCAAACGATGGCGAAGAGGCTTTGCAAATATTCGAAAAAAATATATTTAGCATTGTGCTTTTAGACGTGATGATGCCTAAAAAAGATGGTTTCGAGGTATGCAGAGAGATAAGACGAAATTCAAACATTCCTGTTATTATGGTTACCGCAAGGGGTGAAGATTTTGAACGCATTATGGGGCTTGATATAGGTGCAGATGATTACATTGTAAAGCCTTTTTCACCTGGTGAGGTTATGGCAAGAGTACGTGCAATTTTGCGGCGTATTGAACGCACTAAGGAGAATGCCGAAAAACAGAAAAAACTTGTACACGATAATTTAACAATTTGCTTGGATAATTTTATAGCTACAATAAATGATGAAGTTTTGCCCCTAACCAAAAAAGAAATTGAGCTGTTGTGGGTTATGGCTAGCAACAAGGGGATGGTTTTTACAAGAGAACATCTTTTGGATACGGTTTGGGGGTATGACTATTTTGGTGATAATCGTACTGTAGATTCTCATATAAAGCGTTTACGTGCAAAGCTAGATAAATACGCTCATCCACGCTGGAATATAACAACCATATGGGGCATGGGCTACAAATTCGAGGTGGTTGCAGATGAAGCTTAATATTACAAAGCGATTAATGGTTTATTTTACATCAATATTATTGTTGTTTGCAACTATTGTGGGAACGCTTTTTTTCAGTATGTTTTATCGTCAATCTGTACAAATACACAAAAAGGATTTAGCTGTTCGGGCAACTGCAATTGCAGATACATTAGCTGATTATATGCAGACAAATAAACAAGGTAATGGTTATGAAAATGGACAAGGTGCTGGATATGGCGCATATTTGAAACTAATAGATGATATTGCCATGAGTGAAGTATGGATTGTTGACCGCAATGCAGAAACGGTTGATGTTGGAACTGGGAAAAATAAAATTAGCTACACAGAATTGCCAACAGAAGAATTAACCCTTGTTGCAGATATATTTGATGGAAGGGTTGCTTTTAACGATGGCCTAAGTAATATGGTTGAAAATCCATGGGTTTCCGTAGGCGCACCTATTTATAGTACCAATGGCGATGTGATGGCAGCAGTAATATTGCATACACATTTATCGGATATTGATTCATCTGTTCAATGTGGATATCAAATTTTATTTATAAGTATTTTAATTTCTTTACTGCTAGGAATTGCTGTAGCGGTGGTACTTTCAAGAAATTTTACAAAACCACTTAAAAAGATGCAGCAAACTACACAGCAATTAATAAAGGGAATTTATACAGCACAAACAGGTGTGGTTCAAATGGATGAGATTGGGACTCTTGCTGGAAACATTGATATATTGGCACACAGATTGCATTTGGCAAAGGAAGAAAGTGATTCTTTGGAGCAGATGCGAAAGGACTACATTTCAAACATTTCTCATGAACTTAGGACACCAGTTACGGTAATTCGGGGTTCACTAGAGGCGCTTTGCGACGGTATAATTTCGCATCCTGAAAAGGTGAAAGAATACCATAAAGAAATGCTTTTGGAAAGTATTCATTTAGAGAGAATGGTGAATGATTTATTAGAGCTTTCTCGACTTCAAAACGCCGATTATGCTATTGAAAAAACATCTATAAATCTTTTGGATGTACTTTCCGATGCAGTGCGATCTGCAAGACACATAGCCATGCACAAACAAATTGAAATAAGTTATTCAAATAATGAGGCTGTGTGTATTATGGAGGGTGACTATGGCCGTTTACGGCAGATGTTTTTGACTGTTTTGGATAACGCAGTTAAATTTTCAAATGAGGGGCAAAGGATTGAGGTAGAGGCACGCAAAATGGCCGATGCGGTTGTTATAACCGTTTGCGATTACGGGGTTGGAATAGCACCCAAGGACTTACCTTACATTTTTGATAGATTTTATAAATGCACGGACGAAAAAAATCTTGCAGGAACAGGGCTTGGTCTTGCAATTGCAAAGGAAATTGCCAAAAGGCACAAAATTGAAATTTCGGCAACCAGCATTTTGGAGCAAAAAACTGTTTTCACATTTAAGTGTTATATATAATTTTTTATTTCATATATGCATGAACTGTTGCTGATCTATTGCAATCTTCCCTTGTAAGTATTGTATAAACATGGGTTTTGGTGTAATATAAAAGGGTTAACTATATAGTTGTAAAGGGAGGACGAAATGGCTAAAAGAAACATTAGATTAAGCACAGAAGAAATTTTGAGAAAAACCTGCAAGGAAGTTAAGGAAATTACACCGAATGTAATTGCCCTTCTTGATGATATGGCAGAAACGATGTACAGTGCCAATGGTGTTGGTCTTGCGGCGCCACAGGTAGGCGTACTTAAAAGAATAGTTGTTATTGATGTAGGGGATGGTCTTGTAGAACTGATCAACCCCGAAATTGTTGAAACAAGAGGTTCTATTATAGATTATGAGGGGTGTTTGAGTATTCCTGGTGCAAGCGCACTTGTAGATAGGCCAGAATATGCAAAGGTAAGAGCGTTAAACCGAAACGGAGAGAAAATATTTGTTGATGGTAATGACCTTATGGCACGTGCACTTTGCCATGAAACGGACCATCTTGATGGGGTGCTTTATATTGATAAGGCTATACCGGAGGAAGATGAAGAATAAGAGGTGGGTTTTATGAAGGTAGTATTTATGGGAACACCGCTTTTTGCAGTAAATTCCCTTGAAATGTTGGTTGAAAAGCATGAAGTTGTTGCAGTTGTTACTCAGCCTGATAGACCAAAGGGAAGAGGTAAAAAAATGGTTTTTCCTGTGGTTAAGGAAAAAGCGTTAGAGCATAATATCCCTGTTCTTCAGCCAGAAAATGCAAAAAATTCTGATTTTATTTCGGAGTTAAAAAAATTAGAAGCAGACATATTTGTTGTGGCGGCATATGGACAGATACTTACGGAAGAGGTACTGAACATTCCTAAGTATGGCTCGGTTAATGTACATGGTTCACTGCTTCCAAAATATCGTGGTGCAGGCCCTATTCAGTGGTCAGTTATAAATGGTGATAAGGTTACAGGTGTTACCATTATGCATATGGCAAAGGGACTAGACAGCGGGGATATGATTAGTAAGGCTGTAATGGAAATTTTGGATAACGACACATATGGAACCCTTAGTGGAAGAATGGCTGATGTTGGGGCAAAACTTTTGGAAAAAACTTTAGTTGAAATTGAAAACGGCACTGCAAAACGAGAAACTCAAAATCCTGATGAGTCTACCTATGCACCTATGCTTTCAAGAGAAACTGGTCATATAGATTGGAGCAAAACATCCAGAGAAATTTCTTGCCTTGTAAGAGGGTTAGACCCACAGCCAGGTGCTTATACCATATATAATGATGAAGTATTAAAGGTATGGAAAGTAGAAGTTTTGGACAAGACATATACTGACAATGTATGTGGAGAGATTGTTGAAACCAACAAAAGAGGATTTGTTGTTAAAACTGCGGATACATCTGTTTTAGTTGCTGTTGTGCAGGCGAAGGGTGGCAAGGTAATGAATACTGATGCCTATATGAGGGGACATTCAGTTGATACAGGCGTTGTACTAAGGTAAAATAATTTTGTTTTTCAGACATTAAAACGGCTTCTCCGTATTATTGTAACATAAAGAAATCAAAGGAGGCGTTACTATGTATTTTAATATTCAATACTTATATGTGCTTTTCCCAGCAATGCTTTTGGCTATGTATGCTCAGTCTAAGGTAAAAAGTACCTTTAACAAATATTCACGTGTGGGCAATGCCTATGGACTTACAGGAGCAGAGGTTGCGAAAAGACTGCTTAGCATTGCGGGAATAAACGACGTTAGCGTGGAACGCATAGGCGGAAACCTTACCGACCATTATGACCCTAGCCACAAGGTTTTAAGATTATCAGATTCGGTATACTCATCCCAGTCGCTGGCGGCTATTGGGGTTGCGGCCCATGAAACAGGTCATGCAGTACAGCATGCAACTGGATATGGGGCGCTTGGTCTTAGAAGTGCGTTAGTACCTGTAACCAACATAGGCTCAAAGTTATCAATGCCAATGATTTTTATTGGCGTACTCTTAGGCTCACAGGCTGGGTCGGATATGGGCTATATGCTTGTACAAATTGGTATAGTGCTTTTCTCTTTGGCGGTGGTATTTTCCCTTGTTACGTTACCAGTGGAGTTTAACGCATCGTCAAGGGCTGTTGAAATGCTGGATGCAAATGGCATTTTAAGTAATAGTGAGCTTGTTCCTGTTAAAAAAGTTTTAAGTGCGGCGGCTCTTACCTATGTGGCAAGTGCGGCTGTAGCTATTTCCCAGCTTTTAAGGCTTTTGCTGTTGTTTGGAAGAAGAAGAGATTGACATTTAAGTTAAATATAAGGTCAAAACATCTTAAGACCAGGGGTATCGCCCTATGGCTTGGTGTTTTGACTTTTTATTTGGTAAAAACGACAAAAAGGTTTGCGGATAGTTGCTAATTGATGTAAAATGTATTATTGGTGAGAATTATGCAGATATTTAAAAAGGAAAGGATTAAAATATGATAATAATTAACCCACGTGAAGTGGCGGCAGAGGTGCTTGTTTCTGTTACCAATGATGGACAGTACAACAATATGGCTTTAAAAAAAGCACTTAAGCAAAACGGAGCAATGCCTATGAAAGATAGGGCATTTGTTACGGAAATTGTAAATGGTACTTTACGTAATATTTTTTATATAGATTATTTAATTAACTCAGTTTCTACAGTTAAAACTGAAAAAATTAAGCCATGGGTACTTGCGGTACTTAGAAGTGCTGTATATCAAATGGTATTTATGAATGTGCCAGACAGTGCGGCGGTAAACGAGGCTGTTACTCTTGTTAAGGGAAAAGGGTTGGGTAAGCTTGCAGGTTTTGCCAACGGCGTTTTAAGGAATATTGCTACAAATAAAGATACTATAACATTGCCTAATGAAGAAAAAGACCCATCCAAGTATCTTGAGGTTAAATATTCTCATCCACAATGGCTAATAAAGATGTGGCTTAATCAGTATCCATATGAATTCGTGAAGGAACTTTGCATTGCAAACGGAAAGGCTTCACCAGTTACGGTTATGGCTAATCCACTTAAAACAACGGTGGAAAATCTTAAAGATGACATGATAGATGATGGAATTACAGCCGAAAATGGTGCATATATAGAAAATGCACTTCGCCTAACAAAGCTTAGTGATTTATCAGCACTTTTTTCTTTTAAACATGGGGATTTTCATGTTCAGGATGAAAGTTCAGCCATTGCCGTTAAGGTACTTGACCCTAAAATAAGTGAAAAAATACTTGATGTCTGTGCTGCACCAGGTGGAAAAAGTTTGCTTATGGCTGAAACAATGAATAACATTGGAGAAATAATTGCCCGCGATGTGTTTGACCACAAGCTGGAGCTTATTGACGAAACAGCAAAGCGCTTGGGCATTAATATAATTAAAACAGAGCTTAAAGATGCTTCAAAATGCTATGATGAGGACAAAAACCTTTTTGACAGAGTGCTTATAGATGCTCCTTGCTCGGGCTTTGGGCTTTTACGTAAAAAAGCAGATATAAGAATTAACCGAAGTGGCAACGATATAGATGGACTAACAAAATTACAACGTGAAATTCTTACTGCGGCGGCAGAATACGTTAAAGTTGGGGGCATACTTGTATACAGTACATGCACTATCTGCAAAAAAGAAAATATAGGTAACATAAACTGGTTTCTTCAAAACTTTCCATATGAGGCAGAGGACATTACAGACCTTCTTCCGCAGGGAATTGAGTCGGAAACAGCAAAGGACGGGTACATCAGCCTGTTTCCACATATACATGGAACAGACGGGTTCTTTATAGCTCGTCTTAAAAGAAAGGGGTAACAAAATGAGAAAAGCGGATTTAAAATCAATGACATTTACAGAACTTGAGGCAGTTATCAAAGAAATTGGAGAGCCTAAATTTAGAACAAAACAGGTGTATGACTGGATGCACAACAAGCTGGTAACAGAATTTGATGATATGACAAACTTATCCAAAAGCCTTAGAGAAAAGCTGGAGGAAAACTACAAAATTTCAAAGCTTGAGATAGTTGAAAAAAGAGTATCAGAAAAAGATGGAACAACAAAATATCTTTTTGGGTTGGAAAATGACAATCTTATTGAAGCGGTTGTTATGCGCTATTCTTACGGAAATGCTGTTTGTGTATCCACACAGGTAGGATGTAGAATGGGCTGTACCTTCTGCGCGTCAACCTTAGATGGTGTTGAGGCTAATTTAAGCGCAGGGGAAATGCTTAGCCAGGTTTATGAAATACAAAAAGATTTGGGCGAAAGAATTTCTAGCGTTGTGCTTATGGGCAGTGGAGAGCCACTTGATAATTACGACAGTGTAATTAAATTTATAAGAATGCTGAATGATGAAAATGGTCTCGGTATAGGTCAGCGTCATATAACTCTTTCAACATGTGGACTTGTTGACAAAATGAATAGGCTTCAGGAGGAGGATTTGCAGATAACGCTTGCTGTTTCTCTTCATGCACCAAATGATGAAATAAGAAACCAAATTATGCCAATATCCAGAAAGCACGATATTGACAGCCTATTACTTGCCTGTAAGCAATATTCCGATAAAACAAAACGCAGAATTACATTTGAATATGCCCTTATTAAAGGCGTGAATGACAGTGAGGAATGTGCAAGAGAGCTTACACAAAGGCTTAAAAACATGCTTTGCCATGTGAACCTTATACCTGTTAATGATGTTAAGGAAAGAAACTATTTTAAAAGCAATGATGAAACAATTGCGGCATTTGCCGAAATTTTAAACTCTAAAGGAATTGAAACCACAATAAGAAGAAAGCTTGGCAGTGATATAAATGCGGCTTGCGGACAACTTAGAAAGGGTTACAAAAACAGTAGGAGGTGATGCCTAAATGGAGGCAATTGGCAATAGTGTAACAGGAATAACCAGAAGTAACAATGAGGATTCCATTTACATTTGCAGTGAAAATGACAAAATCAAAAATCTTTATATAGTTGCAGACGGCATGGGTGGGCATAACGGTGGTGAAATAGCCAGCAAAAGTGCCATCGAGTTTTTTTTGCAGTATGTTAACCAACATGCTGATGAAAAAATAAAAGATGAGGATTTGCCTGATTTGCTTGTAGGTGGTATTACTTACTGTAACGAAGAAGTATACAAAAAAAGCATAGAAAATGACAGTTTGAACGGCATGGGCACAACTTTTACCTGTGCCGTAATAGCAAACAGAAAGGCCACTATAGCCAACGTTGGTGATAGCAGAGCATATCTTTACAGAAAAAATACACTTTCCCAGCTTACCAAAGACCACTCCTATGTTATGGAAATGGTTAAGCAAGGGAAGATTACATTTGAAGAAGCGGCAACGCACCCAAAACGAAATATTATTACAAGAGCCGTAGGCTCGGCATTGAATATTGAAGCCGACATATTTGTAGAAAACCTTGAAGAAAACGATATTTTACTTATTTGTTCCGACGGTCTTTCCGCGATGGTTATGGATAATAGAATACAGGAAATAATCGGTAATGGAGAAGACCTAGAAGGAATCTTACAGCGGCTTATTAACGAGGCAAACAATAACGGTGGACGAGATAATATTTCGGCAATAATTATTAGATTTGAGGTGAAAAAATGACACTGGCAATTGGTACCGTGTTAAGCGGACGTTATGAAATAATAGAAAAAATAGGCACGGGTGGTATGGCTGTAGTTTACTGTGCTAAGGACCAGAAGTTAGATAGAAATGTTACGGTAAAGGTACTTAAAGAGGAATTTGTTGGAGACGAGGATTTTAAGGCTCGTTTTAAAACCGAGGCAAGGTCTGCGGCAAAGCTTTCACACCCCAACATAGTGAATGTTTACGACGTTGGTGAGGATAACGGTGTGCAGTATATAGTTATGGAGTATGTACATGGGGATACTCTTAAACAGGTTATTGTAAAAAGTGCACCATTTGATACGGTGGTTACATTAAGCATAGCTGTACAAATGGCATCAGCACTTGCACATGCACATAAAAATGGTGTAATACACAGGGATATTAAACCACACAACATACTTGTAAGTGTTGATGGAACAATAAAAATAACGGATTTTGGTATTGCAAGGGCGGCGGCGGTTTCAACCGTTACAACTACATCAAATGCTCTGGGTTCAGTTTATTATTTTTCACCAGAGCAAGCAAGAGGCGGTTATGTAGATTCTAAAAGCGACATATATTCTCTTGGTATAACCATGTTTGAAATGCTTACTGGCAAGGTTCCTTATGAGGGTGAAACATCAGTTGCCATTGCTCTTAAGCATTTGAACAATGAATTGCCTAACATAAGGCAGTTTAATCCTAATGTAAGTGACACAATACAAAATATTGTACTTAAGGCTACACAGAAGAAAAAGGATGACAGATATGATAACGTGGAGTTATTGTTGTCGGACCTTAAACGTGCCCTTTCTGAAGCAAGCCTTGGCTATAAGGCAAAACCTGTTGAAATGCCTGTTGTAAAGTCTAATATTGAAAAGCCTGACGTAACAAGCATTGATGAAGCAGCAACGGCAGCGGCCACAGTTGGGGTTGCTATGGCGGCAGAAAAAGGTGTTATGTCGGCCAAGGATGAAGACCCGGAAATTAAAGTGGAAATCTCTAGCGGCGGTAAAAAGGAATATAATATTCCAGAAAGAGCTGTGGGGTTTGAAAAATACAGCAATAAGTTTAAAATTTCCAAGGACGATGAATTTGAGCCCGATATTGTGCCTTCAAAAAGTGCAGAAAAAATGACTTTTAGAAAACAGTCGCATGATACGGGAGAAAGAAAAACCTCTGAAAGAACAAGGACGGCGAAAGATATGGATAATGGTGAAGATGAATATTACAGAAATAAAGAACGAAAGGTAACTATAGCTGCAATTATAACTGCGGTTATCATAATTATAATTATTTCTGTTTTCGGTGCAAAATTTATTAAAGGCGAAGGTATTTTTGGAAACGGAACTAAAAATGTCGAAACTTCATCTATGCCAGATTTTACAGGTATGGCTCTTACAGATGCACAGGTGGAGGCAAAGAACCTTGGCATTACACTTAACGTAAGTGAGGAACAGTATACAAATGATTATGCAGAGGGACAGATTATATCTCAGTCTATTGATAAAGGGCAAAGTATTAGTAAAGGCGATGTTATTGATGTAGTTGTAAGCCTTGGTACTAAGGGCTTTACTATGCCTGATGTTGTTTATGAAACTGAAGAGGATGCAGTGGAAGAAATTAAAAAACTTGGTGGTAAGCAGCCAACAATTGAATATGAATTTGACGATACTGTGCCTGCGGCTGTGGTTTTAAGTCAGTCACCATCGGCACAAACTGCAATTGATTCAGGAACAAAAATTACCCTTACAGTAAGCAAGGGACCTGAAACAAAAACTGTAACTGTGGAAGATTACACAGGAAAACAGCTTAGTGATGTGCAAAAACAGCTTACTGAGGCAGGCCTTACCCTTGGCACTGTTACTGAAAACAATGCCGCAGATGGCGAAAAAGGTAAAATTATTTCTCAGTCGCTTACTTCAAAGCAGAAGGTAGACAGAGACACAAAGATAGACTTTGTTGTAGTAGGCCAAAAAGTGGAGGAAGAAGAACCTGTTCAGGAAACGCCAGAGACAACAGAACCAACAACAGAACCAACAACCGAAACACCAACCGAAACACCACCGTCAGAAACATCTTCATCAAAGACCTTCACTGTTGAGGCGCCAGCAAGCTATGTAAATGAAAACAGCATTTCTGTAAAAATGCTTAAAATTACTAATGGAAGTACCGTAGATATTTCCTATAATGAAACAAAAGCGATTACAGATTTTCCGCTTAATGTAACCTTATCGGGTTCAGGTCAGGCGGAAATACAGCTTTACATTGATAATGTATATCAATGGAGCCAAATTGTAGATTTTTCAGAGGGTGCAAATTAATGAAAAAAGGAACAATAGTTAAAGGCATAGGCGGATTTTATTACGTAGACACCGAAACTGGTGTTTACGAATGCCGTGCCCGTGGAAAGTTCCGCAAAGAAAAGGTAACGCCACTGGTAGGAGATTTTGTTGAAATATCTATTGTTGACGAGGTTAATAAAAAAGGCAGTTTGGACGTGATTTTGCCAAGAAAAAACGAACTTATTCGCCCAAGGGTTGCCAATGTTGAGCAGGCCGTAATAGTATTTGCGGCACAAAGTCCAACTATAAATTTAGACCTGCTGGATAGGTTTATTATACTTGTTGAGCAACAGCATTTAGATGTTTTAATTTGCATTAACAAGATAGATCTTGATGTAAACAAGGATTACAAAAGTATTGTTGAAACCTACCGTGAAGCAGGCTTTAGGGTTGTGCCTATTTCTACCTATAATGGTACAAATGTGGATTTGCTTAAGGAAGAATTGAAAGGTTGTATTTCGGTGTTTGCAGGCCCTTCAGGAGTGGGCAAAAGCAGCC
>JBFWMT010000065.1:0-12554 GCA_050251415.1 Anaerotignaceae bacterium
GTGGAAAATGTACTTAGACAGGGAATTGGACATATTAAACATAAAAAAGGATATTAAAAAACGATTGAGAATTATTTATAGCTAAATTTTTGTAGAATATATGAACAGTTGTTCATAAAAACAAATATTAAAATGAGGTGACGGATATGGAAAAAATGGTAATTGAATTAAAAGGGCTTACATGCTCTCACTGTGGCGGAAAAATTGAGTCCGATACAAAAAAACTCATCGGAGTTGAAATGGCAAACTTAAACTTGATGAAGCAAGAGCTTGAGGTTGAGTTTGAATCTGACAAAAAAAGGATATTCGACGATGTAAAGAAAATAACCAACAAGTATGAGCCCGATGTAAAAGTAGGAATAAAAGAAGAGAATGACACAACGGAAAATAACAGTGAAGAGGGAATTTTAAAGAATACAATAATCAGATTCACCATAGGAATTGCACTATTTATTGCCGCAGTTATTATAAAAGAACCTGGGTGGCTGAATACAGGACTTTTTATGGGTGCATACTTTGTTTTTGGCGGTGATGTGCTTTTACGTGCAATAAAAAACATTTCCAAGGGGCAGGTTTTTGACGAAAACTTTTTGATGGCGATATCCACTGTAGGGGCAATTGCAATAGGTGAAATGCCTGAGGCTGTATTTGTAATGCTGTTTTACCAGGTTGGCGAAACTTTTCAGGATTTGGCAGTGGAAAAAAGCAGAAAATCAATACGAAGTCTTATGGATATAAGACCGGATCACGCAAACCTTGTTGTGGGTGAAATAATAGTAGAAACCAGACCAGAGGAAATATCTGTTGGGGATATAATTGTAGTTAAACCAGGTGAAAGAGTGCCTCTTGACGGCGTTGTAATTGAGGGCGAAAGTGCTATGGATACATCAGCATTAACAGGTGAAAGTGTACCAAGAAAGGTGTACTTAAACAGTGAGGTATTAAGTGGAAGTATTAATACAAGCGGGATGCTGAAAATACGTGTATCACAGATTTTTGCTAACTCTACAGTGGTAAAAATACTGGAACTTACGGAAAATGCGGCAGCAAAAAAGACTAAAACAGAACAGTTTATAACAAAATTTGCAAGAATATATACACCAGTTGTTGTTATGTGTGCAGTTGCGCTGGCGTTTTTGCCCCCTGTTTTTACCGCCGAGGCGGATTTAAAAATGTGGATAGGTAGGGCACTTATTTTTCTGGTTGTTTCTTGCCCATGTGCGTTGGTACTTTCAGTGCCGTTGGGATTTTTCTCGGGAATAGGGGAAGCCTCCAAGAACGGTATACTTGTTAAGGGCAGTAATTATCTGCAAGCATTGTGCCAAATAAATACTGTTGTTATGGACAAAACAGGCACAATAACTCAGGGCGTTTTTGAAGTTACGGAAATTAAAGCCAATGGTTTTGATGAAACCCAACTGCTTAAGTTTGGGGCATATGCTGAGAAAATGTCTAATCACCCAATTGCAAAAAGCATTATAAAGAAGTATGAAGAAGATGAACAAATTGATGTGGCAAGAATAAGTGAGTATGAGGAAATTGGTGGGTATGGCGTATCTGCTGTGGTAGACGGCAAAAAAATATTTGCAGGCAATTTGCGCCTTATGGAAAGAGAAAGCATTGTATGTGATGAGTTTAACGGCCTTGGCAGTGTTGTTTATTTAGGTATGGATGGCAAATATTTAGGGCGAATTGTAGTTAGTGACAGAATTAAGGAAGATAGCCAAAAAGCCATTAAAGCCCTTAAATCAATGGGCATTAAAAATACAGTAATATTAACTGGTGACAGCAAAAAAAATGCAGACATGGTATGTGCAACGGTGGGCGCAGATATGGTTTACAGCCAACTTTTGCCAGGTGACAAAGTAGGCAAAATAGAAGAAATATATTCTGCAAACAGCAGTAGCAAGATATTGTTTGTGGGTGACGGAATAAATGATGCACCTGCCCTTAGCCGTGCAGAGGTTGGGATTGCAATGGGTGGAGTTGGCAGTGATGCAGCTATTGAGGCAGCAGATGTGGTTATTATGAACGACAACCTGACTAAGATTGCAGATGCAATAAAAATTGCGCGTAATACAAACACTATTGTTATGCAGAACATTGTGTTTGCCCTTGGTGTAAAAGCAGTGGTGCTTGCTATGGGAGCAATGGGCATTGCAACTATGTGGATGGCTGTATTTGCAGATGTTGGAGTGGCACTAATTGCAATCCTTAACTCAATGCGAAAAAAACTGAAATAACCTGAAAAAATCTTATATTAGCACAAAATTTGATAAAACCATTGTATTTCGGTATAGTAAATGCTAAACTAATTCTTAAAACCATGTTAAATTTATGAATACATGGTGATATCATGAATTTTGAAATTATTGAAACTTTATCGCCTATAGTACAGGATGAGTTAACGATTTTAAAGGGTGGGGTAGCAAGTTGGCAAAAGAGAAAATAGAAAAAGTAAAAAAACCGAAAATGCCGAAAATTAAAAAGGAGAAAAAACCTAAGGCAAAAAAACCAAAAAAACCAAAAAAACCAAAAAAACCTAAAGTGAAAAAACCCAAAAAGCCTAAAAAAGAAAAGAAACCCATGAGCAAAAAGAAATTATTAATAATTATTATTTTGCTTCTTCTTGTTTTAGGTGGTGCAGCGGCCGCAGGTTACTATTTCATGCTTAATAAAGAACCACCAGTGGAGGAAGAAAGACGAGAACCACCAATGTTTGATTATTTCACCTTGGATTCGGACGAGATTGAATCTATTACAAATATTGTTGGATATAAGGTGATTGACGATGCTTACGGTAAAGACATTGTTTTTGAGCCTTGGGATCCAGATGGTGAAGTAAAAAAGAAAGAAGAAAAGAAGGATGAAGAGGCAACAGACGATGAAGTAGCTTCAGATGGAACAACAGCAGAAGAGGTTCCTGAAGAAACAACTGTAACCTATGTTTACAAAGACATTCAAACTGCATCTGCAGATGTTAAAAAATATGTTACATATCTTATGGATAATCTTGGGTTTAAGGAAGTGTATCCATTTTACATTGACAACCCAGCGGGTTATATTACACTAAGCAAAGATTCAGCAACGGATGGTTATTCAATACAAATTGATATTGACTATACAAAAGACAGTTATACCTTTATTTTGGAAAAATTTAAAAAGCCAAAAGATAAAAGGTCGGGTACGGCTAAGGCTACAATAAGCAGAGCCACAGCACTGGATATAATTAAGAAAACACCTATAGAAGTTTTGGGTCTTGACGAAAGCTTAGACAATTTAACATTAATGGGGGATCCAGGTCATAGCACGGTAGATGGAATGGACTGCTATGGTGTGCATGTATACAAAACTGTTGATGGCAATCGGTCTACAATAATTTTAGGAACATACTATGTTGCATCAGACCGTCAAACCATATACAAATATGATGTTATGAGTGATGTATATACAAAATTAAATTAATAATAGAAAAAGGAACACAGTCTATGGCAAAACAGCCGTAAATGTGTTCCTTTTCTATGTTTATAATTTTAAATGCAATACAAAGTATTTTCACAGTAAGTAATTATATAAATGGGGATAAATATAGTTTTTCTACTTTAAATATTAATTTTTACGAATGACGGTTTTTTATTTTGGAAAGTTGTTATGTAGTTAAAGCCTGCGGATTTAAGCATTTTGTAGGCAGTCTCAAAATCTCTTGTAATGTCGCTTGATACATGGGCATCGCTGCCTACAGTTATAATTTCGCCACCAAGCTGCTTGTACCGCTTTACCAATGAAAGTTGTGGGTGGGTATGACCAAGCCCATAGCGAAAACCAGAGGTATTTATTTCTATGCCCTTGCCTTTTTCAATAAGTGCCGTTAAAATTTCGTCGGTAATAAAAGCAAATTCCTCATAGTCCATGGTTTTATCTTCAAAATCCCCGTAGCGGTTAATAAAATCAATATGGCCATATACGCTAAAAATTGGGCAGTTTTTAATGTTGCCAAGCACATCGTTAAAATAACCAAGGTAAGCATCGTGTTTAGTTTTGCCATGAAAAAATTCGTTGGTACACAGGTCAAATTTATCCACGCAATGGGTACTGCCAATTATAAAATCGTAATAGTTGGTGTTAACAAGGTTGGTTATTAGCGGGTAAACGTGAGGCTGAATACCTATTTCTACCCCAATAAGTATTTTTATGCAATTGGAATATTTTTCTCTCAAATAGTCAATTTGTTTGCGATAATCAGCGTAGTCAAACATAAAAGGATAGTCCAAATCGGGATAGTCAAAGTCTATATGGTCAGTAACAGCTATCTCTTTAAGGCCAAGCTCTATTGCACGCTGTATGTTTTGCTCCATTGGTGTTGAGCTGTCGGAGGAAAAATTTGAATGAGTGTGGTAATCTGCAAAAAACATTAATCGTCATCTCCTTTAAGGTGAAATTATAACACATTATCTTAAATAAATACAGTGTACACCCTAAGGAATTGGTTTTAGTGTAAACTATAACAGCGCGGATGGAAAAATTCAATGTGAGTAATTTAAAATCCTTTAATTTAACTGTAAAAATATGTTGACACAAAAATTTATTGTGCTATAATGCATTTATATATTTAAAAACAATGATGGGGAAAGTAGTTTTATGTGTAGTTTTTTCAGAGAGAAAGCGTCGTTGGCTGTAAGCGCTTTTAAACTAATAAAATGAAGACTACCTCGGAGTGACTCCAATCAAGTCCGCAAAGCTGCGTTATGGCTTCAATTAAGTGGTTTATTCAATTAGGGTGGAACCGCGGGATTTTGAATTTTCAAGCTCTCGTCCCTTTTTCTTTTGTGCGAAGGAAAAAGTGGCGGGAGCTTTTTCTATTGCTATAAACACTATATCTCGCAAAATTTGAAAGGGGAGATTATAATGATTAAAGTAACTCTTAAAGACGGCGTTGTTAAGGAGTTTGATAAGGCTGTAACTGTAAATGAAATTGCAAAAAACATTAGTGAGGGGCTTGCAAGAAATGCTTGCTGCGGTATTGTTGACGGACAGGTGCAGGATTTACGGTTTGTTGTGGAAAAGGATTCAGAGGTTGCAATTTGCACATTTGACGATGAAGACGGTAAGAAGGCATTCCGCCACACAGCCAGCCATATGATGGCACAGGCTATTAAACGCCTTTTTCCTGAAACAAAGCTTGCAATTGGTCCATCAATTGCTGATGGTTTTTACTACGATTTTGACAGAGAAGAACCTTTTACACACGAGGAATTAGAGGCAATAGAAGCGCAAATGAAGAAGATTGCCAAAGAAAATATTGAACTTGAGCGTTTTACAATGCCAAGAGCTGAGGCTATTAAATTTATGCAGGAAAAAGAAGAACCTTACAAGGTAGAGCTTATTGAAGATTTACCTGAAGATGCAGAAATTTCTTTCTATCAGCAAGGTGAATTTACTGACCTTTGTGCAGGCCCACATCTTTTAAGCACAAAGAATGTTAAAGCAGTTAAGCTTATGAGCGTTGCAGGTGCTTATTGGAGAGGCAGCGAAAAAAATAAAATGCTTTCCAGAATTTATGGAACAGCTTACACTAAGGCAAGTGACCTTGAGGCGTACCTTACACTACTTGAAGAGGCAAAAAAGCGTGACCACAGAAAACTTGGCAAGGAACTTAAATTGTTTGCTCTTCTTGACGAGGGACAGGGATTCCCATTCTTCTTACCAAACGGTATGATTATAAAAAATACACTGATTGATTATTGGAGAGAAATACACAAGAAAGCTGGTTACGTTGAAATATCCACACCTATTATACTGAACAGACAGCTTTGGGAAAGAAGTGGTCACTGGGATCACTACAAGGACAATATGTACACAACTGTTATTGATGAAATAGACCATTCAATTAAGCCTATGAACTGCCCTGGCGGTATGCTGGTTTACAAACAGGAGATGCATTCCTACAGAGATTTGCCTTTAAGGGTTGGTGAACTTGGCCTTGTTCATCGTCACGAAAAATCTGGTGCACTTCACGGACTTATGCGTGTGCGTTGCTTCACACAGGATGATGCACATATATTTATGACACAAGACCAGATAAAAGACGAAATTAAAGGCGTTGTTAAGCTTATTGACAGTGTTTATCAGCTTTTTGGTTTTAAGTATCACGTTGAGCTTTCAACAAAGCCTGAAGATAGCATGGGCAGTGACGAGGACTGGGAAATTGCTACAGAAGGTTTACGAGGAGCATTGGAAGACATGGGAATGGACTATGTTGTTAACGAAGGTGACGGCGCATTCTATGGCCCTAAAATTGACTTCCACCTTGAAGACAGCATTGGAAGAACATGGCAGTGTGGCACAATCCAGCTGGATATGCAGATGCCTGAACGCTTTGACCTTGAATACACAGACAAGGATGGTACAAAGAAACGTCCTGTTATGATTCACCGTGTATGCTTCGGCTCTATTGAAAGATTTATTGGTATTTTAATTGAGCATTTTGCAGGTCAGTTCCCTACATGGCTTGCCCCTGTTCAGGCTAAGGTGCTTCCTATTTCTGAAAAATTTGAGGAATATGCTAAAAAGGTTGCAGAAGAGCTTACTGAAGCAGGTATAAGAACAGAAACTGACTACAGGGCAGAAAAGATTGGCTACAAAATTAGAGAGGCAAGAAACGAAAGAGTGCCTTACATTGTTGTAGTTGGTGAAAAAGATTTGGAAGCAAACAAAGTTTCCCTTAGAAGCCGTGCAGGCGGTGACGAGGGTCAGAAGAATTTAAGCGAAGTTATTGCAAGAATTAATGAAGAAATTAAAACAAGGAAACACTGATAAGTTACAAAAGAAAAAGCTTAAAAAAGATGTTGACGCAGGTGAGATTGTATGGTATACTTCCATAGGTAACAAAGTAGAAGCATCCACTTCTCACCTTGCAGTATAGACTGCTAAAGGTTAATACTTAAAGCTTTTTGCCAACTTTAAAAGGCAATTTGTATGTATTTTAGAGTGGATAGATTTCTATCCACTTTTTTTATTTTGAAAAAAGAGTGAATGTATATTATTTTAGGAGGTGCAGTGCCATTACTGAGTTAATGATTAACGAACAAATTAGAGACAAAGAAGTAAGACTTATCGACGATGACGGAGGTCAGCTTGGAATCGTTTCATCAAGGGATGCGCAAAAGTTGGCGGATGAAAAACGCTTGGATTTAGTTAAAATAGCGCCAACAGCCAAACCACCTGTGTGCAGAATTATGGATTATGGAAAGTTCAGATTTGACCAGGCTAAGAAAGAAAAAGAAGCTAAAAAGAAACAGAAAACCGTAGATATTAAGGAATTACGCTTGTCTCCAAGTATTGATACACACGATGTTCAAGTTAAGGTGAAAAAAGCAATTGAATTCCTTAAAGACGGAGATAAGGTTAAGGTTTCTATCCGTTTTAGAGGACGTGAAATTGGACATCAAAAAACAGCTGTAGCTATACTTGAAAGTTTCGCTAATGACATTTCTGAGTATGGTGTGGTTGACAAAGCACCTAAAATGGAAGCAAGAAGCCTTGTAATGTTCCTTGCCCCAAAAGCATGATAAAAAACTTATAGATAACAAGGAGGATAAATAATTATGCCTAAGTTAAAAACTAAAAAAGCAGTTTCAAAACGTTTCAAAGTGACAGGAACAGGTCAGCTTAAAAGACATAAAGCGAACTCTCAGCATATTCTTGGTAAAAAATCAACTAAGAGAAAAAGAAACTTAAGAAAATCAACTTTGACAGATAAGACTGTTTTAAACAGCATAAAGAAGAAATTATTACCTTACGCTTAATACCGAGGATATAGGATAGGAGGAGTTTTATAATGGCAAGAGTTAAAGGCGCGCTTAACGCGAGAAAAAAACATAAAAAAATATTAAAATTAGCAAGAGGTTACCGTGGAGCAAGAAGCAAGCAGTACAGAACAGCGAAACAGTCTGTAATGAAAGCAATGGCTTATGCATTCGCTGGTAGAAAACAGACTAAGAGAGAATACAGAAGTCTTTGGATTACAAGAATTAACGCAGCTGCTAGAATTAACAAAATTTCTTACAGCCAGTTAATGCATGGATTAAAGCTTGCAGACATCAACATCAACAGAAAGATGCTTGCAGACTTAGCTATTAGTGATGCATCAGGCTTTACTAAATTAGTAGACGCTGCTAAAGCTAAATTAAACTAAAAACATTAGGGAACTATTTATATAGATTTTGATTAGGAGGAAAAACACGTGGCAAATATCAAATCCGCAAAAAAAAGAGTTAAAGTAATCGCAAAGAAAACAATGATTAACAAAATGATTAAATCAAGCACAAAAACATCCATTAAGAAAGTTGTAGTGGCTGTTGAGGCTAAAGATAAGGCTGCTGCAGAAGTTGCTTTAAAGGCGGCTATTTCATCTATTGATAAAGCATACGCTAAAGGAATTATCAAAAAGAACAGCTGTGCAAGAAAAAAATCAAGCCTTGTAAGACTTGTAACTGCACTTTAATTTTAAACTATGTAGGGGCCGAGGGATTTTCCTTCGGCTCTTTTTTGTGTTGAGTTTGTGTCATTCAATGCACATTACTTCATGCAGTTTGTTTATAGCTCTTTTCTCTATTCGGCTTACATAACTACGGGAAATGCCCAGCATTTTTGCAATCTCCCTTTGGGTAATTTCTTCGCCGCCACCAAGACCATAGCGCATTTCCAGCACCATCTTCTCTCTAGGGGTAAGCTGGCTTTTCAAGTTTTTGTACAAACTACCAATGTCAAAGCTTAGGTCTGCGGTATCGCTTACGGTATCCTCTTTTTGGCTTATAATATCCAAAATAGTTATTTCGTTGCCCTCTTTATCATTGCTTATTGGGTCTTGAAGGTAAAGGTCATTCATATATTTTTTAGAGGAGCGCAGGTGCATCAAAATTTCATTTTCAATACATCTGGCGGCATATGTTGCCAGCCGAGTATTACGCTCCATATCGAAGGAGGTTATGCCTTTAATAAGGCCTATGGTACCTATGGAGATTAAATCTTCGCTATCTTTACAGGCGGCAGAGTATTTTTTTGCCACATGCGCTACAAGTCTAAGATTTTTTTCAATAAGTGTATTTTTGGCCTCAGTATCGCCATCGGCATAAAGCTTAAGGTATTTTTGCTCTTCCTCGGGTGAAAGTGGTTGGGGAAATGAACCGCCGCTTGTGTAGGAATAATTGGTGAATGCCCCCGATTGATTAGACAAACCAACACCTCCGATATGAACGGTACATTTAACACAATATGATGATGAAACAAAAACAGTGCGTGTATATAATAAAAAAATTCAAAATATATTTAGCTTATTTGTGGTATATATTGTGTATCCCTTGCAGAAAATAGACTTAGGGTTTTGAAAAGACTATAATTTAACAGCGGAGGGCGAAAATGAATACACACCGTGAAGAAGATAAAGGTAAAATGAAAGAAGAACAAAACTTTGCTATAAGAACCGACCTTGCCATTGAGGCAAGAGAAATGATTGAAGAGCAAAATGGCGATGTTGATGACGGGATAGTAGTTAAAAACGAAGAAACGGATACAATGAACATCACTTATGTGGAAATTTTAAATGAAAACGGAAGTAAAGCGATGGGCAAACCACAAGGAAACTACATTACAATTGAGTCGGACAAGCTAAAAATAAATGATGTCAGCGCTCATCAAGAAATAAGCCATAAGCTTTTGGAGTGCATAACTGAATTATCTAAGGCAAAGGAGGATACAGTATTTTTAGTTGTTGGTCTTGGAAATTGGAACATAACGCCAGATGCCCTAGGACCTAAGGTAGTGAGTAAAATTTTTGTTACAAGGCATATGTTCGATACACTGCCAAAGGAACTTGATGGTGCAGTGCGCCCTGTGGCGGCGGTTTCACCAGGGGTAATGGGAATTACAGGAATAGAGACAGGTGAAATAATTAAGGGAATTGTTGAAAAAATGAAGCCAAATGTGATTATTGCCATAGATGCACTTGCCGCAAGGCGTTTTAATAGAATTAATGCTACTATTCAGCTTAGTGATACAGGTATAAGCCCTGGGGCTGGGGTGGGTAACAGGCGTATGGCACTTAATGAAGAAACACTAGGCGTGCCTGTAATTGCCATTGGTGTGCCTACGGTGGTGGATGCGGCAACACTTGTTAACGATACAATGGATACTATGCTTACCCAAATGAAACAAGCCACAGACAAGGGAACGCAATTTTATGACATGCTGGAAAATATGGAGGGGGAGGAACGGTATCAGTTGATATATGATTTGCTGGACCCATATGCAGGAAATATGTTTGTTACCCCAAAAGAGGTAGACGCTGTTATTGACCGATTATCTGGCATTATTGCAAGCGCTATAAATTCTGCGCTACATCCAGGGATAGAGATAGAGGATATGGGCATATATAACTGTTAAAAATGTAATTACAAAGAAGTAATAATTTTAGCGAAAGAGCCTATTGATCAATGGGCTTTTTTTGATACATAATTATATAAAAATGTTCTGACTTGGTGAATTTTTTGTGCATTATTCAATGAAAGGCTAAAAAAACCATCAAATGCACTTGACATATTTGTTGAAAAGATTTAAAATTATAAAGGCGTGTTTTAACGCTAAATGAACTTTGAAAAATTGATAAGGAGGTGTTTCCCATAGACCCATTAATAGTGAAATTAATTATTGGAGTTATAGGAGTGGTACTTGGCTTAATATTAGGCTTTAACTATAGAAAACACATTGCAGAAGCAAAGATAGGTGTTGCCGAAAATAGGGCGGAAAAAATAGTTGAAGAATCTAAAAAAGAAGCAGAAGCCAAAAAGAAAGAAATATTGCTTGAAGCTAAAGAAGAAAGTTTAAAAACAAAAAATGAACTGGAAAAAGAAGTAAGAGAGAGAAGAAACGAACTTCAAAGAACAGAAAGAAGACTTGTTCAAAAGGAAGAAACCCTTGATAAAAAGGCGGATTCTTTTGAAAAGAAGGAAGAACAGCTTAACAAAAAAGTAGAAGATTTGGAAAAACAGAAAGAAGAAGTACAAGAAATTCACGAAAAGCATTTAAGAGAGCTTGAAAGAATTTCAGGACTCACCTCGGAAGAGGCTAAAAATTATTTGCTTAACATAATTGAAAATGACGTTAAACACGAAGCGGCAATTATGGTAAAAGAAATTGAAGCAAAAGCAAAAATGGATGCAGAAAAGCGTTCAAGAGAAATTGTGGCTAACGCAATACAGAGATGTGCGGTAGACCATGTTACAGAAACGACAGTATCCGTAGTTCAGCTTCCTAATGATGAAATGAAAGGTCGTATTATTGGCCGTGAGGGTAGAAACATCAGAGCCCTTGAAACCCTTACAGGAATTGACCTTATTATTGACGATACCCCAGAGGCGGTTATTCTTTCGGGCTTTGACCCTGTTAGACGTGAAATTGCAAGAATTGCACTTGAAAAATTGATTGTTGACGGACGTGTTCATCCATCAAGAATTGAAGAAATGGTTGAAAAGGCTAAAAAAGAGGTTGAGGTTATTATCAGAGATGAGGGCGAAGCTGCTACCTTCGAAACCGGTGTAAACGGTCTTCATCCTGAACTGGTTAGGTTGTTAGGTAAACTTAAATACAGAACAAGCTATGGTCAGAACGTACTTAAACATTCTATTGAGGTTTCTCACTTAACAGGCATTATGGCGGCAGAACTTGGTGTTGATGTTACTATTGCAAAAAGAGCAGGCTTGCTACATGATATTGGTAAGAGCATTGATCATGAAATGGAAGGCTCACACGTTAGCATTGGTGTTGGTTTACTTAAAAAGTATCGTGAAAGTGCAATTGTTATGAATGCAGTTGAAGCGCATCATGGTGATGTTGATCCAACAAGTATTATTGCGGTTTTGGTGCAGGCGGCAGATGCTATTTCCGCTGCAAGACCTGGCGCAAGAAGAGAAACTCTTGAGTCATATATCAAACGACTTCAGAAACTTGAAGAAATTGGTGATAATTTTAAAGGTGTTGAAAAATCTTTTGCAATCCAGGCTGGTCGTGAATTGCGAATTATTATAATTCCTGAGGACATTAATGACGAAGGTCTTCCGCTTTTGGCAAGAGATGTTGCTAAAAAGATTGAGGACGAGCTTGAGTATCCAGGACAAATTAAAGTTAGTCTTATACGTGAAACAAGAGCTGTTGAATACGCTAAATAAAAAAAATAAGCAGTTGCCTAAGAGATTAGTGCAGCTGCTTTTCTTATTGTGTTTGGAAACGTTGATTTAAAGTAATAAAAAAATCAATTTGCAAAAAATCTGGTCGTTTCAGAGCATTTTATTACATAAAATGCCCTTTACACTCAAATTTTTGCCGCTAAAGCTAAATTTATTTTTTTATATTTGAAATAATCAGCGTTCCTTAGATATTGTTTTTGGCTTTTTCATCATCTGTAAGGAAATGCCCTGTAGATGGAAGTTTTGTGGTTCTGTAATATTCTGTATTGTCTGAATTAAAATCTGAAACAGGGCAAACCCGAGTAATTTGGCTGT
>JBFWMT010000066.1:0-12452 GCA_050251415.1 Anaerotignaceae bacterium
AGAAAAAAGAACTATTACCTGATTGACACTAGGACAATTATATCATGGGCTTAACCAAGCCTATTGAACAAAATTTATAAAGTTATCAAGGTACATTTATGTATCTAAAAAATATTATACGAGGAGATTTTAGTATGAAGTATATAGTAATGCTTTGTGACGGAATGGCAGGCTATCCTATTGAGAGCCTTGGAAACAAAACAACAATGATGGCCGCAGACAAGCCCAACATGAACAAAATGGCAAAAACATCAATCGTTGGGCTTTGCAAAACAGTGCCTGATACCATGGCACCAGGCAGTGATGTTGCAAATTTGGCGGCAATGGGTTTCGACCCTGTAAGTTGTTACACTGGACGTTCTCCCCTTGAAGCTATGAGTATTGGAATTGATATGAGTGAAACAGACATCGCTTTTAGATGCAATTTGGTTACACTTACACAGGAAGAAAATTATGCTGATAAAACGATGGCAGATTATAGTGCACAAGAAATCACGACGGCAGAAGCAGACAAACTTATTAAGGCTGTTAATGCAGCATTCAAAACAGAAAAAATAGAGTTTTATACAGGAATAAGCTACAGGCACTGTATGATATGGCATGATGGCCCTAAAGGGCTTGGGCTTACACCTCCTCATGATATATCTGACCGTAAAATAACTGAATATATGCCTAAAGAGCCTAAAATACGTGAACTTATGGAAAAAAGCTACGAGGTACTTAAAAACCATCCTGTAAATAAGGCACGCATTGCCCGTGGGCTTAACCCAGCAAACTCTATTTGGCTTTGGGGTGAAGGAACTAGACCTGCTGTACCAAATTTTTACCAAAAATATGGACTTAAAGGTGCGGCAATATCTGCAGTAGACCTTATTAAGGGAATTGGTATATCAACAGGGTTTGATGTAATAGATGTTGAAGGTGCAACAGGAAATATTGATACAAATTTTGCTAACAAATGTGAAGCGGCATATAATGCTTTGAAAAATGGCATGGATTATGTTTATATACATGTTGAAGCACCTGATGAATGTGGACACCGTGGCGAGGCAGACAACAAAATTAAAGCAATTGAATACATAGACCAGCAAATTGTTGGCCCACTTACACAAAAGCTTAGGGCGGATGGCGAGGATTTTAGAATGTTAATTATGCCTGACCATCCTACGCCTATTGCAACCAAAACACATGCAAGAGATGCCGTTCCTTTTATGATTTATACTAGCAGCCGTGATAAAAAAGGTACAGATACTTTTGATGAAGAAATGGCGAAGAGCACAAATGTATACTACGAAAATGGTGTAACGCTTTACAAAACCTTTTTGGAAAGTTAAATACAAAACAAACAGTAAAAATTGCACAGAAGGTTAGATGGCCAGACCACAAAACATCGAAAAACCCTTGAATTTAAGGGTTTTTGGTGTTTTTTTGTTAGAAAAAATATACATATAGTGATAAAATGTTTCAAAAAGGATAAAATATTAACAAAAAAATGTCGATAATGATAAGCTTCATAAAGGTTACGCTTGTTGTTTTTGTATACTTTGTCTATAAACAAAATGAGGTTTGAGTATTGATTTTTAATGGCTAAAGGAATATAATATGGTTTGTGCAAATAGTGGAAACTGAGGTTATTTTACAAGTTAGTTAATTACATAACAAAGAATTTAATTTAGTTGGTTATCTATAGCTTGTTTTGCATACAATATGCACTAAGGAGGTGTTTTGATGTACACAATGGGAATTGATATTGGTTCGGCATCATCTAAAGTAGTAATTCTTAAGGACGGAACTGATATCGTTGCCGCTGAGGTTATTCAGTTTGGCACAGGGTCATCAGGGCCGCAGAGAGCCTTGGATGAGGCTATGAAAAAAAGCAATCTTTCACTTTCGGACATGACTAAAATTGTTGCCACAGGATACGGAAGGTTTGCTTTTGAAAAGGCTGACAAGCAGATTAGCGAAATAAGTTGTCATGCCAAAGGGATTTTCTTTCTTGTGCCAACGGCAAGAACTATAATAGACATTGGAGGACAGGACGCTAAGGCAATCCGTTTGGATCAGCGAGGTAACGTAAGCCAGTTTTTTATGAATGACAAATGTGCCGCAGGTACAGGCAGGTTTCTTGATGTTATGGCAAGAGTTCTTGAAATTAAAATTGATGAAATGGCAGAGTATGACAGCCGTTCAACTGAGGTTGTTAACGTAAGCAGTACGTGTACTGTATTTGCAGAATCTGAGGTTATTTCCCACTTATCACAAGGTGTTTCAAAAGAAAATATTATTGCCGGTGTTCATGCCTCGGTTGCAAGTAAGGCTTGTGGGCTTGCTTATAGAACTGGGCTTGAAGAAGATATTGTAATGGGCGGCGGTGTTGCCCGAAACGAAGGTGTTGTAAAGGCAATCAGTAGAGAACTTAAAAAACCAGTATTTGTGGCTCCAAATCCGCAAATTACAGGTGCTTTGGGTGCGGCTTTGTTTGCTTATGATGAAGCTAAAAAATCATAATTTAAGGAAAGAGGGATTAGAATGACTGAAACTCAAGGTATGAATTCAAAACAGAAGTTGGGCTACTATCAGGAAAAACTCTATCAGGATGCGCTTGATGCGCATTCTAAAGGGGAGCTTGTTTGCTGGTCTTCGTCAATTGCACCTTCTGAATTTTGTGAGACGATGGGTATACATATGATTTACCCTGAAAACCACGCAGCAGCAGTAGGAGCTAAGCATGGTGCACTTGAAATGATTGAGCATGCTGAAAGAAAAGGCTATTCACTTGATACTTGTTCCTATGCAAGAATTAACCTTGCATACATGGATCTTCTTATTGAAGAAGCTAAAACAGGTGTAACACCTGAGGCACTTAAAAGCTGTCCTGGCCCAAGAATTCCATTGCCAGACATAATTATTACATGTAACAATATCTGTAATACTTTACTTAAATGGTACGAAAATTTGGCTGTTGAGTTAGATGTTCCTTACATCATAATAGATGTGCCTTACGTTCACACATGGCCAATACCTGAGTATACAAAAGAATATATTGTAGACCAGTTTCAATATGCTATTAAGCAAATTGAGGAACTTACAGGAAAAGCTTTTGATTATGAAAAATTTGTAAAGGTTCAAGAGCAGGCTCAGCGTTCAGTTGCAGCGTGGGATAAAGCTATGGGTATGGCACAAGTAGTTCCATCACCACTGAACGGCTTTGATATGTTCAACTTTATGGCACTGATTGTTTGTGCAAGGGCTAAATTTGCAGCAGAAGATACATTTAATACACTTGCTGATGAACTTAAAGAAAAGGCTGATAAAGGCGAAGATGCATTTAAGGGCGGCGAAAAATTTAGAATTGCGTGGGAAGGTATTGCTTGTTGGCCATATCTTTCACATACCTATAAATCCCTTAAGTCACTTGGCTGTAACATGGTTGGTTCAACCTATCCTGGTGCGTGGTCAATTCATTATACAGTTGGCGATTTAAGTGAAATGGCAGTTGGATATTGCAAGATGTATTCAAATACTTGCCTTGAAAATAAGGTTAATGTAATTAGTGATGTACTTACAAGCACAAGCAGCACAGGCATTGCTTACCATCTTAACAGAAGCTGTAAGCTTATGAGTTTCCTTAACGTAGAAACAGCTGAAATTGTTAAGGAAAGAACTGGCATACCATATGTAAGCTTTGATGGCGACCAGACGGACCCTCGTAACTTCTCACCTGCACAGTTCGATACACGTGTACAGGCGTTAGCGGAAATTATGGAGCAAAATGTTGCTCAGAATAAATAAGGGGGCGTTTACATGAACAAATTAGACATGATTTTAGATAATTTACAAGCTATTTCAAATAATCCTAAAAAAGCTTTAGCAGATTTTAAAGCAGAAACAGGCAAAGAAGCAGTTGGAGTTTTACCTGTATATGCTCCAGAGGAAATTGTTTACGCTGCAGGCGTTCTTCCTGTTGGATGCTGGGGCAAGGCAACAAAAGCTACATCAAAAGCAAGCACATATCTTCCAGCTTTTGCATGTTCAATTATGCAGTCTGTTATGGAAATGGAAATTGAGGGTGTTTACGATGGGCTTAAAGCAGTTATTGTTTCTTCACCTTGCGATACATTAAAATGTATGGGACAAAAATGGAAGGGGACTGCACCTGTTATCCAGTTTGTACATCCACAAAATAGAGGACTTGCATCAGCTAATGTATTCCTTGTTGAGGAGTATAAAATTATTCGTTCTAAATTAGAAACAATACTTGGTGTTAAAATTACAGATGAGGCTATTAATGCCGCTATAGATATATACAATGAAAACCGCAAGATTATGAGAGAATTTTCAGAGGTCGCAGCACAGTATCCTCAGGTAATTGACCCTGTAAAACGTCATGCTGTTATTAAAGCAAGATTTTTTATGGACAAAGCAAAACACACAGAGGTCGTTAAAGAACTTATTGCAGAGCTTAAGGCTATGCCTGTTGAGCCTTGGAATGGCAGAAAAGTTATTCTTTCAGGTATTACAGCTGAGCCTACAGAATTACTTGATATTCTTAAGGAATTTGGCGTTGCAGTTGTAGGTGATGACCTTGCGCAAGAAGGCAGACAGTTCCGTGTTGATGTGCCAGCAGGCGACGAACCACTTATGCGTCTTGCTAAGGCATGGCAAAATATGGAGGGATGTTCACTTGCTACTGACCGTGAAAAGGGAAGAGCATCTATGCTTGTGGACATGGTTAAGAAGACAGGAGCAGATGCAGTTATTTACTGCATGATGAAATTCTGTGACCCTGAAGAATTTGACTACCCAATTGTTTATGAAAAACTTGAGGCAGCTGAAATAAGAAACCTTATGATTGAAATTGACCAGCAGGCTTCTTCTTTCGAGCAGATTAGAACCAGAGTTCAGAGCTTTGTTGAAATGTTCTAAAAACTGCAAATGAAATGACGTTAGGCAATGATCTTATCTGGCAGGTGTTTGCGCTTGCCAGGTAAGTTAAATTTGCGGCGGCGTGAAGTATCCACCGTAGTATACTACTGTAAGAAGTAACACTTATTATTTTTTATATTTAAAGGAGGACTATGTATAATGGCAACTTTTCAAGAACAATATCAAGCAAAATTTACAACACCTGATGAAGCGGTTAAAGTAGTAAAAGATGGAGATTGGGTTTACTATGGTGAATTCGTTACTATTACTCCGGTACTTGACGCTGCTTTGGCAAGAAGAAAAAATGAATTACATGACATCCATATTGAAGGCTGTACAATGAAGTTAAATACAGCAGTTTACCAGGCAGACCCAGGTCAGCAGGTATTTGATATCAACGACCGTTCTTTATCGGCGGTTTCCCGTAAGCAGAATGCTTATCACTTAGTTGGTACATACGATGAATTTGCTAAATTGGTTGAAGTAAGAAGAGTTAATGTAGCATTTGTATCTGCTTGCCCAATGGATAAAAACGGATTTTTTAACACATCAACTACTTGCTCATATTTACCTACTGTAGTTGAAAATGCAGACTACATTATTATTGAAGAAAATGCTGCTATTCCTGTTGTTTATGGTGGGGATTTTACAGCTATCCATATTTCTGAAGTTAGTGCAGTTGTTAAAGGAACTGGCGAACCACTTGAATCACTTCCAAAGGGTGGCGCAAGTGATACAGATATTGCTATTGCTAACAATGTTATGAAAGAGCTTGAAGATAGATGCTGCTTACAGTTAGGCATCGGTGGTATTCCTGACAAAATTGGTGAAGCTATCGTTAAGTCAGACATCAAAGACCTTGGTGTTCATACAGAGATGATGATGGATTCATTTATGAACCTTGCAAAAGCTGGAAAAGTAACAAACAAGTACAAACAGTTACATAAAAACAAAACCATATTTACATTTGCTATGGGTTCAAGTGACCTTTATGAATATCTTGACAAAAATGAGGCATGCCTTAAATTCCCAGCTGCTTATACAAATGACCCATTTGTAATTGCTCAGAATGAAAAAGTATTTGGTGTTAACAACTGTTTACATGTAGACCTTTATACTCAGGTTTCTTCAGAGTCTGTTGGTCCAAAACAGGTTTCAGGCGTTGGCGGACAGTGGGACTTTATCTACGGTGCTTTCCGTTCTAAAGGCGGTAAGGGTTTTGTTTGCATGAACTCAACTTCTACTCGTAAAGATAAAGATGGAAATGTTAAGGTTGAATCAAGAATCGTTCCTACTTTCACGCCTGGCACAAACGTAACTTTAGCTCGTTTCTTCACATACTATGTTGCTACAGAGTACGGCTGTACAAACATGAAGGGTCTTTCAACATGGCAAAGAGCAGAAGAGATTATTAAGCTTGCTCATCCTGATTTCCGTGACGGATTAATCAAAGATGCTGAAAAACTTGGTCTCTGGAGACCATCAAACAAAAAATAATTTAAATAAATAATGACTATGCCCTTAAGGAGATTTTCCTTGAGGGCTTTTTTGCGTAATTTCCCTTAAGAAAAGGATTTTAAAATGTGACATGCAAAACGTGCATAGCTACAAGAAATAATTCCCTTCACCCTGTGGCTTAGAAGGGAATTTCATAGTTAATCAACAAAAATTTTGAGTAATTTTACATTTATCGAGGAAAGCTACTTCCAAAGGAGGGATATATTTGTTTAAAACTTATGAGATAAACCAAGGTATAAGACTGCATTATTTAAAGGACAGCAAATTTAAAACTAACACAATTGCAATATTTATTAGAACAAAATTGAGTGCCGAAAATGCAACTAAAACAGCACTTGTGGCTGAATGTATTAAAGGTGGATGCACAAAGCATGTAACAAGACGGGATATGGCTGTGGTGCTTGAGGAGATGTATGGCAGTGTATTTGATGTATCTGTAATTAAACGAGGAGACGAACAAATAATTTACACATACTTTGAGGGCATAAGGGGGTATGACGTTTTCGAAAAAGGCACAGAATTTTTGGGTGACATGTTATATAACCCAATAATTAAAGGAAATGCACTGAAAAAAGCGAAAAAAAGTTTAAAGGAAAGTATAGAAGCCGTGAGGGATGACAAAGGGGAATATGCCGTAGAGAGAATGACAGCGGAAATGTGTGGGACAAAAGATAATTTTGGCGTGCCAACCCTTGGTTACAGTAAGGATGTCGATGGTATTGACGAGGATAACTTGAACAAGTACTACCATCATTTGATGACATGCGCGCCTATGGACATCTTTATTGTTGGTGATGGTGATGATGATATGGTGCGTAATAGATTTACGGAGATTTTTAGTGACGTACGGTGCAACATTGAAGAGGTACAGCACAGTGAATATAAAAGTAGCGAAGACAAACCAAAGATTTTTCTTGAACATGAACAGGTTAACCAGGGAAAGCTTTGCATGTGTTATTCTACAGGGCTTAAAGTAGAAAAAAATAGCCTTCTGTCACTTATGGTACTTAATGAAATAATTGGCGGAGGGGCAAGTGGAAGGCTTTTTTTGGAGGTTAGAGAAAAAGAAGGTCTTTGTTATAGCATTGGCTCTTTTGTTTTTAAACACAAAATGTTGTTGGTGGTGCAGGCAGGCATAGACAAAAAAGCTTACGACAAGGTTGTTGGGCTTATTGAAAATGCAATAAAGGACATTAAAAAAGAAATTGATGAAAAGTCTGTTGAGGACGGGAAAAAGAATATTATTAAGGCATATGAAGGTGTTGGCGATACACCTGTGGATAGGATAAATTTTGCATTTTCAATGATACTACTTGGGTTGGAATTTGAGCCTACGGAATTTATAGAGGAGATTAAAAAAGTTACTTCCGGGCAGGTGGCAGATTCTGCAAAGGTGCTTAAGTCAGAAATAATATACTTTCTTAGATGAGGTGGAGAGATGGGGTTTACATTAAAAACTGAAAATTCCCTTGGCGAAAAAATGTTTATTACAACATTGTCATCGGGGGCTAAATGTTATATAATTCCTAAGGATGGTTTTGGGAAGACCGAGGCTGTAGTTTCATTCAGGTATGGTTCGGCAGATTTAAGGTTTGAAACTTTTGGTGAAAGGATTACGTCACCGCTTGGCACAGCACATTTTATTGAGCACAAAATGTTTGAAAAAGAGGACGGCAGTTATTTTACAGATTTTATTGCAGCAGGAGCAGACACAAATGCTTTTACAGACTTCAGCAAAACGGCATACTATTTTAGCTGTAAGGAGAATTTTGAGGAGAATTTTAAGCGTCTGCTTGAAATGGTTGGAAGTGTTTACTTTACAGATGAAAATGTTGAACGTGAAAAGGGAATTATTGGGCAAGAAATATCTATGTACGATGATGACCCGAACTGGATTGTATATTTTAATCTGCTAAAAAGACTTTATAAGAAACACCCTGTTCGATATGGTATTGCTGGAACAAAGGAAACTGTTAATGCTATGTGCAGTAATGACTTGAAGATGGCATTTGATGCCTTTTATGTGCCTGAAAACATGCGTATTGTGGTTTGTGGTAACGTGGAGTATGAACGCATAGCCCAAATAGCAGAGTCCGTTATTGAACCTAAGGCAGGCAGAACAAAGCGTGCGGTTATAAATGAGCCCACAGCCATAGGGCGAAATTATATAGCAGAGTCTATGGGGTTATCTAAAGCTGTATTTAACCTTGGGTTTAAGCTTGAGCCAGAAGAGATGGGAATAAAAAAGGTTTATGGCACAAAAATGCTGTTAGATATTATTGCGGGGGAAAGCAGTTATTTATATGGCAGACTTTTAAAAAACGGCTTGTTGGAAGATAGTATGGCATTGCAGTATTTATGGGGAAGGCGATTATCCCTTAGTGTTATAATGGGAAAAAGCGATGCACCTAGGGACGTAGCAAACTGTATAGTCCGTGAAATTGAAAAGTTGAAGAAAAATGGCATAAGTACAGAAAGCTTTAACAGGGCAAAGAAGAAACACATAGGTAGGTTTATACGAGGGTTTAACAGCATTGATGCCATATGTATGGCACAAACTGAACTTTCGGTTATGGACTGCGATTTATTTGATGCTTTTGACATGATTAAAAATATGGAAAAAGATTATTTAGAGGATTTGCTTACGGATTTCGATAAATTCGGTGCAGTGCTTTCGGTAGTGAAGTAGAGAACAAGACAAGTATATGGGGGGATTTTTAATGACACCAGAGGTATGGTTTCCAAACATAGGCATAAAAATTGAACATTTAAGCCGTGTGGCGTTAAGCCTATTCGGCTTTGATGTTTATTGGTATGGGATTATAATTGGCAGTGCAATAATGCTTGCTGTATTGTTAATAATGCACGAGGCAAAAAGAACGGGTCAAAACCCAGATGAATATTTAGATTTTGGTATTTATACTATTATAATCAGCATTATTGGTGCAAGACTTTACTACGTTATTTTTACCTGGGATGATTATAAAAACAATCTGATTAAAATATTTGCATTGCGGGAGGGTGGATTGGCCATTTATGGTGCTGTACTTACAGGCATTGTTTGCGGTATTATTTACTCAAGGAAGAAGAAAAAGGATTTCTGGCTGATGGCCGATACCATACTACCAAGTGTTTTGCTAGGCCAGTTAATGGGAAGATGGGGTAACTTTTTTAATAGGGAAGCCTTTGGCGGATACACTGACGGACTGTTTGCTATGAGATATTTAAAAGAGCAAGTAGTGGACTCCAATATAACTGCAGATATAATCAGCAAAATTATTAATGTAAATGGGGCAGAGTATATACAGGTTCATCCAACTTTTTTATATGAAAGTTTATGGAATTTGGCACTATTTATTGGGCTGATTTTATTAAGAAAATATGGTAAGAAATTTAATGGGCAGATTGGTGCATTATATATTATTGGTTATGGCATTGGTCGATTTTGGATTGAAGGACTGCGAACAGACCAGCTTATTGTTGGAAGTACGGGCATTGCTGTAAGCCAGTTGGTTTCGGTGGTACTTATTATAGCAGGTATTGCTATTTACATTTTTAGAATCAAGAAGAGCAGAAAGTATATGTTTTAGGCAGCTTAGTAAAGACTTAATATACTGAACTCAAAAGAGGGTAATAGAAAATCGGCAAGGAAACCACATTTATTGGTGGGTTTTCTTGCCGATTATTTTTTAACTTTACTTTATTTTTTTGACCGTCTGTATAATTCGTCGGACAAAAGTGCAAATTGTTGTATTGTAAGTGCCTCGCCACGGATTTTTTCGCTTACCCCTATAGAAGTTATAGCTTCGGTTATTTCCTCTTTGCTAATATTAAGCTTACCAAGGTTATTAAGGGTATTCATAAGAGTTTTTCGCCTTTGACCAAAAGCACATTTTACAATATGAAACATAAAATCTTGGTCTATTATTTCTACTTTCTGTTTATTCAACAGATTAAGGGTTATAACTGCACTATCTACAGTGGGACGTGGCATAAAGCAGTTTGGAGGCACAATAAAATCCGTTTTTGCATCGGAATAAAACTGAACGGCAACTGAAAGTGCACCATAATCTTTTGTGCCTGCTGTAGCCTGCATGCGGGCGGCAACCTCACGCTGTACCATAACGGTTATGCTTTCAACATTTACCTTTTTTTCTAAAAGTTCCATAATGATGGGTGTTGTAATGTAATAAGGCAGATTTGCAACAACCTTTATTGGGTTGCCATTATTTTTTTCGTCAACAAGGGCATTTATATCTAATTTTAATATATCCTCGTTTATTATCTCTAAGTTATCATAACCGCCTACCGTTTCTTTAAGAATAGGTATAAGGTTGTTGTCAATTTCAACTGCAACTACTTTGCCAGCACTTTCTGCAAGGTATTGGGTAAGACTGCCGATACCAGGGCCTATTTCCAAAACAAAATCATCTTTAGTTATGTTTGCGGCAGATATTATATTATCCAGTATATTGGAATCTATAAGAAAGTTCTGCCCAAAGTTCTTTTTAAAATAAAAATTGTTTTTCTCTATAATTTCTTTTGTTTTTAATGGTGAAGAAATGCGTTCTATCATAAGTTTATCATCCTATTCCTATTGCGTGTAAAAGACCAAAAGACAATGTTGAAACTATTATACCAGCAACCAATACACCAAGTATAATTACTGGAAAAGCCTTTCTTTTATCAAGCTTTAAAAGTGAGGCAATAAGAGCTCCTGTCCATGCGCCTGTACCTGGAAGAGGCACACCAACAAAAAGAAGAAGTCCAAAGTAGCCATACTTTTCTATTTGTTCACTTTTAGATAATGCCTTTGTTTCCAAACGTTCTACCAAGTTTTTAAGTGGTGTTCTTTTCAATAGCTTAAAAATTTCTTCTATTAAAATAAGTATAAATGGTATTGGTAAAATATTGCCTATAAACGAAATAACAAATGCGGGTAAAAGCTTCATGCCTAAAGCATATCCGGCTATTATGCCTCCTCTTAATTCCAGTATGGGCATAAGGGATATAATAAATACTATTACCTCATTTGAAATACTTCCACCTAAATGTTCTATAAAAAATTGAACTAAAGTTTCTGCCATTAATCTATTCCGTCCTTTCTATATTTTAAACAACTAATTATATAAGGTTTTATGCAATTTTGTCAATGTGCATATGCTAAAAGAACCATGCATATAATTACAAAAAAGGGAGGTATGACCGATGTATAACAGAAGATATGATAGGAAAACGATTATATTGAAGCAGGAAACAGACAGCTTTTCTAAAAGCGCAGGGCAGACGGCTGTTGCGGCCATAGAGATTAAAAACGGTAAAGGTCGTATTAATTTGCAAGGCAAAGCAGAGGAGGGCAGCCATATTTACCTTGTAGGGGCAGACAGGGGCTCAAATATATGTGCCGATTTAGGACAGGTGGGCAAAGCAGAGTTTAACCCAGAAAATGTTTCGGGCAGTGCTAAGACAATAGAAAATTTTGACATTGTTGTTCTGGGAAAACGTGAAAATGACGGCAACTTTGGTTGGAGCGCATATGTTGGATTTTTAAACGGTAGACGTGAGTGGCGTAAAAATATTTCAACAGTGAAAAAAAATGAAGACAAGGTTCAGCCAGTGGTTGCGGTAGAAAAACCGCAGAAAAAAGTAGAAATACCCCAGGAAAAACTAGAAAAAACGCAGGTAAAAGTAGAAAAATCACAGCCGGAAGGAGAAAAATTACAGGAAGTGGCAGAAATTATTGAAATTGAGCCACAGACAGAGAAATTAGAAATTGTACAAAAACAAGAAGTTATGCAACAAGCTAATGTTGAGGAAGAAGTGACAAAGACAGTAATGCCCAAGGCAGAAATAAACCCTTTGGCAGAAAAGATATTGGAAATGTCAAAAAATTCGTCCAATGGAGAACAAGAGGATATACATGATACATTTAAGCGCATTGTAAAAAGTTTTAACCGAGAGAGGAAAAATTTGGAAGATATAGGGGTTTTGTCACTGTCAGAAATAAT
>JBFWMT010000067.1:0-12192 GCA_050251415.1 Anaerotignaceae bacterium
TTTTTGGCGCAACAGGGTCACGCAAAAAAATTACAAGGTCAATATCGTTATTGGCTACCTGAGAGCCTAACTGCTGTTCTCCGCCCAAATGCCCAGCAAGGTATTTGTGTACCGAAAGATTGGCAGCTGCCTCTACAAGGCGTCCTGTTGTGCCTGTGGCGTACAAAGTATGTTTGTTTAAAATATGTCTGTATGCAATACAGAGGTTTTCCATCAATTTCTTTTTATTATCATGTGCTATTAAAGCAATATTCACGATTTATACCCCCTCGAATAATGATTTGGAACGCTTTGAACCGATGTTTAACACAAGCCCTATGGATGCCATATTGGTCCACATTGAACTGCCACCATAGCTTACAAATGGCATGGACATGCCTGTGTTTGGAAGAATGCTGGTTGCAACGCCTGCGTTGACAAACACCTGAAAGGCTATCATGCCGGCTATACCAGCAACTACAAGCTGGCTAAATAAATCTCTGCAGCTAACTGCTATAAGTATGCACCTAAAAACCACAAAGAACTCCACTATAAGAACACCTACACATCCAATAAAGCCAAATTCTTCGCCTATAACTGAAAATATGAAATCGTTATGAGGCTCTGGCAGGTAGCTTAATTGGTTAAGTGTGCCTTGATATAATCCTTTTCCCGTCATTTGACCTGATCCTATGGCATTAATAGACTTTATTGTCTGATAATACTCGTTAGAACCTTCAACAGGGTTAAGGAAGGTTTTTATACGTGTTACTTGGTGGGATGCCAATACTTTATCTACAATAATAGGTGTTTCGTTTTGTACATCCCAACATATGAAAGCAACAATGGGAATAACTACCATCAATGCAATTAAAATATATTTGTAGTCAATACCAGCAACAAACAATTCAACAATTAGTACAGCCAATAGCACAAGGCTTGCAGAAAGAGAAGGCTGTTTTTGAATAAGTAAAATTGGTATTAACACAAATGCCACAATAAAAGCAAGTACACTTATATTATTAATCTCTTGTCTATTTTTGTCAATCAATTTTGCTAAGCAAACTACAATAATAATTTTTGAAAACTCTGACGGCTGTATTCCTACACCGCCAATATAAAGCCATCGGGTTGCACCGTTTACGCTTCTGCCCGCAATTAAAACAGCTATTAGTAACAATATATTTGCCGCATAAATACCTAAATAAAACTGGGAAATGAATTGGTAGTTTACCAAAACAACGCCAAGCATAATTACAATGCCAATGGCAAACCACACCATTTGTGAATAGTAGGTGGAGGCACTTTCGCCCAAGTTTATGTGTGTGGCAGACCCGATACATACTATTCCAAAAACGGAAAGAATGCATACCGCACCTATTAGCCAGTAATCTAGGTTATAAAACATTTTTTTAATATCCATATTTAAATCACCTGAAATATACAGAAATAGGCTTCGACTTTGCGAAGCCTATTCTATCAATCGTCGTTATTTGCGTTTCTGTGCATACTTTTAATAGGAATGTTTGCGTAAAGAACTGGCACGGTTCCTTTGTGGTCCTCGCTTTCGGTTTGGGTGATATTGATGTCAAGCTCCTCCTCGTCAATTTCCATATAGTTAGAGATAACCTTTATAATATCGTTCTTAAGCATCTCAAGTACTTGAGATGAGCAGTTTACTCTGTCATGCACAAGCACAAGCTTCAATCTATCTTTTGCCATAGAGCCGCTTGCTTGCTCCTTTTTCTTAAAAAGGCCGAAAAAATCAATTGCCATTAGTATTCCCCCCTTTAACTATGACGGAAAAGTTTTTTTAATTTGTCCATAAAGCTTTCTTCAACTTCAAAGTCCATAAGAGGAACGTCTGCGCCTAAAATTCGCTGTGTAATGTTGCGGTATGCTTGTCCAGCTTTAGAATTTGGGTCATTAACAGCAGGCTCACCTTTGTTAGTTGTAATAACAATAGATTCGTCATCTGGAACAACGCCAATAATATCAATTGCAAGTATTTCTGTAACATCATCAATACTCATCATGTCGCCGCGTTTAACCATATCAACCCTTAAACGGTTAATAATAAGGTTAGGGTTATTTATTTCGTTTGCTTCAAGAAGGCCAATAATTCTATCAGCATCTCTTACAGCACTTACCTCAGGGGTAGTAACAACCAAAGCACGGTTTGCACCAGCAATTGCATTTTTAAAGCCTTGTTCTATGCCAGCAGGGCAGTCAATTATTATGTAGTCGAAACCTTCTTCTTTTAAGTTTTCACAAAGTTTCTGCATTTGTTCAGGAGAAACTGCGTTTTTATCTCTTGTTTGCGCCGCAGGCAGTAAGAAAAGCCCTGCATAGCGTTTATCTTTAATAAGTGCTTGTTTAAGCTTACAGTTACCCTCAACTACGTCTACAAGGTCATATACTATTCTGTTTTCAAGACCCATAACCACATCAAGGTTTCTAAGGCCGATGTCGGCATCCACCAATGCTACCTTTTTACCGGCAACTGCCAAACCACAGCCAATATTTGCAGAGGTAGTGGTTTTACCAACGCCACCTTTCCCGCTTGTTACTACTATTACTTCACCCATATGTGTAATCCTCCCAGCTGGTTATTATTCATTAGTAAAAAATTAATATACAAAGCTATATAAGCCTATATTAACAAAAATATTAAGATATTGCACCAATTTTTTTAAGCAAATTTTTAAACTTATCGACATAGTGGCAAATTTCCTACAAAAAATACCCAATTTAGCTTATTCAAAAGCGGATACATAAACCGTTCCATCTTCTACATAGGCGTATTCGGGATTTATGTTGGATTTTGAATTGCCGTTATCGGGAAACCTAGTTATTATGTCTGCTATTCTAAGCTGAACGGGAGCCAGGTTAAGTGCAAAAACATAAGCATCCCTTTCGCCCTGTGCACCTGCATGAGCAACACCCTTAAGGGCACCAAGCACAATTATATTACCTGTTGCCCTTATTTGTGCACCAGGGTTAACATCGCCAAGCAAAATAATACTTCCGTCATATTCAAGTACCATACCGCTTCTTAAGTTTCCCTTATGAAACTTTGCGTGGTGCTCTTTAATGAATTCGGTTGCAACTAATTCAGAAATGCGTTTATTGGCTGTAATATCTAATTCGCTTGCTGGTAAATCTGACAGAACCGTTTTTTCTGCGGCTTCCTTAGCTTCTGCCGCTTCAATTATATTTCCCATGGAGTCCCCAGTTTGGGCAATACTAATTTCAATCTCATCAGAATCTAAATCTTCAGAGATGTTGGAACTGTTTTCTATTTCCATTTCATCTTCATTTTCAATTTCGCTTTCGTTACTAAATACAATCATAATAGTCCTCCTGTTTATTTTGCAAGTAAGTTATCCATGTATGAATTTTCAGGCTGATAATTAAGCCCCATATATTCTGCAATAATGTTTTTGGCTACAACAGCGGCAGGAGCCCCTGAGTTTTCACCAAAAGGAATCATTACTGTAACTGCAATCTGTGGGTCATCATAGGGAGCAAAGCCAGCAAACCATGTATGAGAGCTTCTCGTAAGGTTCTCTTGTGCGGTGCCGGATTTTCCAGCTACGTCAATAGGAAAGTCTTTAAAAATTCCACGCAGTGAACCCTTTGTACCTTGTGTAACTAATAGCATACCTTTATAAACCGCCTGTAGGTTTGCGTCTTGAAACTGAGTTACCTCTTCAATAACGGGGTCTACTTTTTCAACTATAGCACCATTAGCCTGTTCCACTTTGTCAACAATGTGCATTTTGTAGCGAGTGCCTCCGTTTGCAAGGGTTGAAATGTATTTGGCCATATGGGAGGGTACATAGTTATTTACCGACTGACCAATTGCTGCACGTATTGTATCACCGTCAGACCACCTTGTTTGGCTTGTGGTAGCATCTGGGTTTTGCCACTTTACGGTTTCCTCTTTATATTCAGGAGAAGCCATTTTTGGTTCGCTTTCCCCAATTTCAATACCGGTGTAGCTATCTAAACCAAAGGCAGACATATACTTGTTAAGAGTTTTTATACTTTGTTCTGCATTGCCCGTGGACTGATTGCCCATACGGTATGCGGTTTCGTAGAAGAAGTAGTTACAGCTTACTTCCAGTGCAGTGGAAACATTAATGCTTCCGTGGTTACCACCAGTATTTGTATATAACCAGCATCTTGCGTAAGGCAGACCTGCATTTTTGAAAATCCCCAAATCTTGTATAAGTGTTGTTGGTGTTATTGTACCAGTTTCAAGGGCGGCAAGGGCAGTAATCATTTTAAAGGTTGAGCCAGGTGCTTTTTCTTGCCTTAAGGGCCGGTTTACCAATGGTGTTGTCGGGTTTTCCAAAAGAAAGGTGTAATAATCGTTGTCAAAATTATTTACCAGCCTGTTATTATCGTAAGAAGGATAGGTAACAAGTGCCAGGGTTTCACCAGTATTTACATCAGCAACAACAACTGAGCCTGAACATGGGTCAAGGTTTGTATCTCCAGGTGTTATTTCACCATCTCTAAGTTTAGATATAACCACCGAAAGTGGACTAACAGTTCCGTTTTGTATTTTGGTTAGATATTCATCATCAGCAGTAATCATGCCTTGTTCCACAAGCACAAGAATAAGCTGTTTATAGCTTATAGTATTGTTGTTTATGCAATTAATAATAAACTGCTGTGCAGTTTCTTTATCCCCATCGTTGGATAATGAAAAGGAAGGATACTCTGCCAAAAGCATATTGCAAATTTCCTTTTGCTGACCAGAATTGGACTTTATTATCTGGTTTAGATTAATGGTATTGCATTGAACCATAGAAGCAAAAAATTCTTTTAATGTAATAGGAGAATTCTTTAGTGAAGTTGCAGTAAGCTTGGATATAAGAACGTCTGTCAGAGATTGCTCAAGGTAGTCATAAGCCGCGGTTTGCAATTTTTGGTCCAGGGTAAGAAAAACATTATTACCCGAAACGGGCTGCTTTGTTTCGATAGTATTTATACGCCGTCCTGAAGCATCAACCTCAACCATCATTTCACCATCGACCCCATTAAGGTCAAGTTCATAAAGGCTTTCGATACCGCTTTTACCAATAATGTCACTATTAGTATAGCCATAGTCTTTATATTCCTCATACTCTGTGTCAGATATTTTACGTATATAGCCTAAAATATGAGAAAAATATTTTCCGTTAGTATAATTCCTTAGTGACGATGTATCTATGCTAACTCCTGATAAAAAGTCGTTATGCTCTTCTACACTTGCTACTGTTTTGTCACTTATGTTAAGCGCTATGGTAACTGGCTGATATTTTCGATATCTTTTAAGGTATAGAGAGTATCTGATTGTAATGATTTTTCTTTTCATTTGGGATGAAAGATTTTGTGGAACTTCAAAAAGCTGCTCCAAGTATGTTATGCACTGTTCAGGGGAAGAGCCAAGCTGTTGGTCTTTCATTCCCACACTTTTTTTCCAATCAGTTTCCTTACTTTCGTTATCATCAAAATGGAAGATGTAAGGTTCTGAGGTGGAAATAGGCAGGTCATCAACAAGGGTTTCGCCGTTTTCATCCAAAATTTGAATAAGGGAGAGCAGCATAAGATTTTTGTCGGAACTGTTTATGCCAAGGGAAATAACTTTGCGTTGCTGAAGTGATGTAAGTGACTGAGAAACCTGGTATTTTTCACTAAGGTATTCCATAACTTCATCAGCGGTCATATCCATTTGTTTTTTTGTAAGGCCAATGTTAGTTTTCCATTCAATCTCCTCATCCTCTGTGGAAAAAGTAAAAGAATAGGGCTTGATTGAGGTTACAGGCAAAGTATCTATTATAGTTAAATCATCACTGCTGTAAGACAGTACAAGGTTTTCCAGTATAAGGTTACGGTTAGATAGTGACACTTTTATACTGTCGTCTAGCTTAAGTGAAAAAGCAACCTGATTTGTAGCAAGAGGTCTGCCATAGCGGTCGTAAATGATACCCCTTGATGCGGGTATAGAAAGCTCTTGCAATATGCTCGCCTTTAAGTTTTGCTGATATTTTTCACCATTAACTATCTGCATGGAAAAAAGCCGTACTACTATCATTGAAAAAAGTACAAATACACCCATAAGCATAAGAAAAAGTCTGCTTTTTATAAATTCTATTATTTTTTCTAAATAGCTTTTCATTGTTTCCTCCAATGAGGCAAACCCCATTTATTTGATGCTGAATAATTTGCGTTTATACTTTTCTTTTTGCTCTAAAATACTGTTTATTGAGAAAAGAACGCGGTAAATAAGTATTGTTAAAATTGCATTATACACCATTTCTGGTATTATAAGATTAATAAGAAAATATAAGTAGTCTGTATTCCCACTAAATAGCATACCAGTAAGGTATATACAGGACTCGTATGCCACAGTTGAAATAGAGCAAATGAATATAGGTATTACATAATTTTCACGGTAAAAGCCTTTATTTATTTTGCCAACCCAAAAGCCTAAAAGCATACCCCAAAAGGTATAGTATCCAAAAGCAATACCAAAAAATATGTCCTGCAACAACCCGGCGATTACACCTGTTATGGCACCCTCAGTGCTTCCACGCAAAAGGGACATGGATACAATTACAATTATGGCTGTGTTTGGTATTATTCCTCTTATTTGTATTGAATTCATAAGGGTGGACTGCAATACAAGGTTTATTACAAGCACTGCGAATATGGTGACGCTGCGTCGCATATCATTCGCCCCCCGTTGCTGTTTTATCAAAAGCCTCTGTTATTACCAAAAGGGTAGAAAGGTGCTTAAAATCTACCTGAGGCTCTATTATTGCATATTTAGTAAGACCGTTTGTATCTGTTACTATTTCCTTAACATAGCCAATGGTAAGGCCAACAGGGTAAATATCACTTAACTGGGAGGTGACAATCTCGTCACCTTTCATTATCTCGCTTTCTGCATCAATATACTCCATACGGCAAAGACCGTCATCCATAAGGGAATAATCTCCACGCACAACACCAAGGTCGCCTGTGCGAAGGCTCATGGCGGCAACAGAACTTCGGTTATCTAAAATTGACTGAGCCTTTGAATAGGTAAAGCCGGCCTCGGTAATTTTGCCAACAACACCGCCTGAGCTTGTAAGCACCATATCCGCGGTTATTCCGTCCTTAGTTCCTTTATTAATAACAAAAACATGGTACCAGTTACCAGGGTCTTTACCAATAATGTTTGTGGCGGTTGTTTCATATTCGGGATATTTTTGTGAAATTTCTAAAAGCTTTGAAAGTTTAGCGTTTTCTTCTTCATAAAGGGCAAGACGCTTATTTTCTGTTTCTAAAAGCTCAACCTTAGCTTTTAGCTCCTCGTTTTCGGCGTAAATATCACTTTCATCTTGAAAGGAGGAGATTCTGTCGCCAAACCAACCACCAACTGTGGTACTTATATTTTGCAGTGGTGTTACAATAAAGCCAAGTGCATTGTCAAAAATGGTAGCGTTGCTTTTTTTGCCCGCAGTTACAAGAGCTGTTATTGCAAGTAAAACAGCTACAAGTACAAGTATTTGTTTTTTATAATCTTCAAAAAATCTCAAAACAAGCGCCCCTTGTTACATTCTTAATTTTTTAGGTGATACCAACACGGCTCTTAATGTTTCTATATGCTCTAAAACACGGCCTGTGCCCAGAACAACGCAGTTCAGGGGCTCATCAGCAATATTTACAGGCATACCGGTTTCGTTGTTTATAAGGGTATCTAGGCCGCTTAAAAGTGCTCCTCCACCAGTAAGGGTAATTCCATATTCCATAATATCTGCTGCAAGCTCTGGCGGAGTTGCCTCAAGGGTTTGCTTAATGCAGTCTATAATAGAATAAATAGGCTCTGAAATAGCATCAAGTATTTCGGTTGATGTAATATTAACAGTTTTTGGCAGACCGCTTATTAAGTCACGTCCACGGATGTCCAAAGATTGGTCCTTTTCCTTAGGATAAGCACAGCCAATGGTTATTTTAATTTCTTCGGCTGTACGTTCACCAATGGCAAGGTTATATTCTTTTTTAATGTAGCTTATTATATAAGAATCTATTTCATCGCCAGCAACCCGAAGAGATGTGCTTGTTACTATACCACCAAGAGAAATAACTGCAACTTCACTTGTACCACCACCAATATCCACAACCATACTTCCAGTTGGTTCTTCAACAGGAAGACCAGCGCCTATAGAGGCTGCCATGGGTTCTTCAATAAGGTATGCGTCGTTATTTTTTGCACCAGCACCTATGGTTGCCTCCATAACAGCACGTTTTTCAACCTCTGTAACACCTGAAGGCACACACACAATAACGCGTGGTTTTGGTCCAAAAAGTGAACGGGTATATGCCTTATCTATAAAATAGCGAAGCATCGCCTGTGTAACATCAAAATCAGCAATTACGCCGTCTTTCATAGGGCGTATGGCAACAATATTGCCAGGTGTACGTCCTATCATGTCTTTTGCCTCGTTACCTACGGCAAGAACCTCTTTAGTTAATGTGTTTATAGCAACAACGGATGGCTCGTTAACAACAATGCCTTTTCCCTTTACATAAACAAGTGTGTTTGCAGTGCCTAAATCTATTCCCATATCTCTGGAAAACATATTAAAAAAACTCCCTTCAGTTTAAAAAAATCAAATAAAGGATATACTGAACTGTAGATTGAGCCCAAAATACCATATTAAATATAATACATCTTTTTGTAGGTTATTTCAATAAAAATACTATTAAGATATTATTAAAATAGATTAATATACACATTTTATAATAAAATATGGAGGAAGTGCATAAAAATGGATAATAACAAGGAGTTTGACAGCTTTAAAGAAAGTATTATATGCAAAAATGAAAACGAATATGGTGGTGAACTTAAAGAAAAATACAGCTACGATGCCATAGGTGAGAGCAACGGAGAGTTCGAAAGCATGACCCAAGAGGAATATGAGGTAATGAAAATAATTGAAGGTGAGATAATAAAGCGTCTTGAAGCCGCAGTAAATGGTGGTATACGGGATGACTGTATTGAGGCAGCAGAAATTGCAGAACAGCATAAAAAATGGCTTATGTTTACACGCCCATCTTATTCTGTTATGGAACATCTTAGGATAGTGCGCATGTATGCTACGGACCCTCGCTTTATAGCCTACTATGACAAGAATGTAGAGGGGTGTGCAGATTTCTTGAAAAGGGCAGTAGAGAAGTGGCTTGGTAAGTAAAAATACGACCTTGAGTGTGTTTAGTGTACATACTCAAGGTCGTATCTTAATTTATTTCCAAAAGTTCATCAATTGTATACCGTGTGCCTTTAATGCGTTGTAAAGAATAGGCACAGATAGACCAACAACAGTGTCGTAATTGCCTGCAATGGTGTCTATAAATATAGATGCCTTACCTTGAATGCCATAGCCGCCTGCTTTGTCTGAAAATTCATTTGTGCTTACATACATTTCTATTTCTTCCATAGTCATTTTGTTAAAGGTAACCTCTGTGCCGTCCACAAAGTTCTCTTCCTCGATATTACCGTTTTCGTCAACAAAAAGAAGTGTCATGCCTGTATAAACACTGTGATGTCTGCCCTGAAGCTGACGAAGCATTTTTATAGCTGTTTCTTTGCTGTCAGGTTTGTTCAGTATTCTGCCAAGGTCGGCAACTACGGTGTCAACGCCGATGATTACAGCAGGGCCATTCACCTTGTCCAAAACAGCATTTGCTTTTTTAGATGAAAGGGTCTTTACCCACTCATAAGGGGAGTTGTCAACATCAAGGGTTTCATCCACCTTACTGTTTATTACCTCAAAAGGGATGCCCAGGTTTTCCAGTATTTGTCGTCTTCTAGGTGAGGATGAAGCTAATATAATTTTTTGCATAAACACTGCTCCTTAAAATGATTAATAATATTTAATTTTGTTAACAGAAAGAATTACATTTTTTTATACACAACTGCGGCAATTACTATACCTATTATACCAGAAATAGTGAATTTTATAGTAAGCCCAAATTGCAATACTATTACACCAAGGTCTAGCACTAAAGGTGTACTAAGCCCAAAGGATTTGCCATAAGCCAGCCAGTTCAGGTAGGAGTTCTCGCCCAAATACTCGCCTATAAAACCTCCAATAACAACTCCTGCCAGTAAAAGCAGTACAAGCACCCAGCCGTTTTTACCTCCGCTTTTGTACATATGTATACCTCCAATTTTCTTTCTGAAAACCACCATAATCATTTTAATATTAATGCAAAGATTATGCAATAGAAATATGACCTTTTAAACAAAAAAACAGCCGTGAATCAAAGCTCACGGCTGAAATAATTTTATTCTTCTGTTTTTGTTTCTTCAGTAGCAGTCTTTTCTAATTCAACAGCTTCTGCAGGAGCGTTTTTTGCTGCTTCTGCGGCAGCTGCAGCCTCGGCTGCTTTCTTTTCTTCCATAGCCCTAATTCTAGGATTTTCAATTGTTTTCTTAGGGCATTTCATTGCACATACACCGCAGTCTTTACACTTTGTGTAATCAATCACTGCGATGTTATCTATTACGTGTATAGCATCAAACTTACAGTTCTTTTCGCAAATTTTACATGCAATACAGCCAACCTTGCAGTTTGCATTAACAACTTTACCAGCATCTTTAGAGTTACAAGCAACTCTTGTTTTTTTGCTGGCAGGTATCATAATGATAAGGCTCTTAGGACAAGCTTTAATACATTTACCGCAAGCTACGCACTTTTCGTCATCAACAACAGCAACGCCGTCTACAATGTGAATGGCGTCGAAGGCACAAGCCTGAACACAGCTACCAAGGCCTAAACAGCCAAATGAACAGCCCTTTTCACCGCCACCAGCAAGCTGGCTAGCCATGTTACAGTCATCCATACCAAAGTATTTGTATTTATTTACACTAACATCACATGTGCCGTTGCATTTTACATAAGCTACTTCACGTTCTTTTTCTTCGGCAGTAACACCCATAACCTCTGAAATAGCTGTTGCACATTTTGCGCCACCAACTGGGCAAGCATTAACAGGAGCTGTGCCTGCTACTATAGCTGTAGCAAGACCACCACAACCAGGGTAACCGCAACCACCACAGTTTGCTCCGGGAAGGCATTCTAAAACTTCACCAATTTTTGGGTCCTCTTCTACTGCGAATACTTTACCCGCATAACCAAGGCCTGCACCAAAAACAAGACCTAAGCCACCGATACTTAGTACCGGAAATAATATACTGTTTATGTCCACTTTTTGTCACCCCTTTGATTATAAAGTAATTAATCCCTGGAAGCCTAAGAATGCAATCGACATTAATGTAGCTGCAACTAAAGCAATAGGGAAGCCTTTGAAGGCTTTAGGAATATTGTTAAACTCAATTCTTTCACGAATGCCGGCAAAAAGAATAATTGCTAAGGCAAAACCAACAGCACCACCGAAACCGTTTAATACTGATGCAATGAAAGTGTAATTTCTTTGCATATTAACAACGGCAACACCAAGAACGGCACAGTTTGTTGTGATAAGAGGAAGATAAACACCCAACGCCTGATAAAGGGAAGGAGAGCTTTTCTTCAAAAACATTTCAACAAGCTGAACAAGAGCTGCAATAACCAGAATGAAAGCTATGTTGTAAAGATATTTTATTTCTAATGGTACTAAAATAAGATTGTATACGAAGTAGGTAATTGCAGCAGCTAAAGACATAACGAAAATAACTGCGGCACCCATGCCTGCTGCTGTTTCTACTTTTTTAGAAACACCAAAGAAAGGGCAGATACCTAAGAACTGTGACAATATATAGTTATTTACAAATATTGCCGCTAAAACTAACATAATAAGATTTGGCTGAACCATTTATTTACCCCTCCTTTAAGCAGATTTTTTATTTTTAAAATGATTTAAAAGAGCCATTAAGAAACCAAGTGTAAGGAACGCACCAGGAGCCATTATGAAGATTAAAGTCTGTGGGAAAGCTGTTGGAAGAATCTGAAGACCAAAAGCTGTGCCACTTCCAATAAATTCACGTACAAGGCCAAGAATACCAAGTGCTACTGTAAAGCCAAGACCCATACCAATTCCATCAAACAAAGAATCTATAGCGTTGTTTTTTGATGCATTTGCTTCTGCCCTTCCAAGAATGAGGCAGTTAACAACGATAAGAGGAATATAAAGTCACAATGCATCGTTAAGTCCAGTCATGAATGCCTT
>JBFWMT010000068.1:0-12081 GCA_050251415.1 Anaerotignaceae bacterium
CCCACCGACATTTTTGTTACTTTTTGTTTCCATTTATTACTTTTTGCGACGCTTGGTCGCAGAAATTAACTATGGGTTTAGTTTAATCAACTGTTCAGTTTTCAAAGATCAATGTTTCGTATTTGTTATTGTGTTAACCAGCTTCAATCGCCAGTAATCAATATCTTATCACATTTGATTTTGTTTGTCAATCATTTTTTTCAAGTTTTTTTATTTCAACCTTCAAAATACTTTATTTCCAAACTTGCTTTTTTCAAAGCCTCATTTGTGACACTCTATCTATTATACAGATTTTTCAGAATTTGTCAATACCTTTTTCAAAAGTTTTTTCAACTTATTTTCATTCAAGGTATTTAGTAATTCTTATCAATCTCTTGCGCAACCTCTTTCGAAGTGACACTCGATCTATTATACAGACTTTTCAGAAAATGTCAATACCTTTTTTCAAAAAGTTTTCAAAACATTTAAACATCCATTTTCAATCTGTACTTGCGCCATCGCCTTTTGCGGTGACACGAATACTTATTATACACTCTTATGGCAAAAAGTCAATACTTTTTTTGATATTTTATTTTAACTCCTTATTAAGCCTAATTTTAACCATTTGGGTCACTTTTTATACTTAAAATTCACATTTATATTAAAAAGGCAGGTGCCTTAAGCACCTGCCTTTAATCTTATCTTTATACTATCTTACAAAATTAATAGCCAAAGCAATAATCATAAAAAGTGCTCCGCCTATTTTTGTGTACTTTGATAATGCACCTTCCATTGAATTGCCTTTATTCTTGCTCCAGTAGGAATCTCCTCCACCTGAAGATGAACTAGCGCCCATTACGCCAAGCCCTGCCGCACGACCACTTTGCAAAAGAATTATTGCAACTAAAACAATTGACACAATTGCCAATACACCAGTTAAAACCACACCTATTGTACTCATTATTCAGCCTCCTGTTGCTTCCTTTTAAAATTACTGTATATTATACCACTTATTCTGCGAATAATCCAGAGCATATCTTTTTTGTTTCCCTGCTCTTTCATCTAACTCCGCTTTTTCGCACATTATATCATAACCGAATCTTGGTAGCAATAGTTTTTTACCTATAAAAATATGCAGAGCTTATTAGAAACAATAACCACCCCATATATTTGCTGCTAAACACTAAAATTCTTCTACATACAGCACTCCATCCATTCCTCTAATGTGCTCCAATAAATCTTCATAATTTTTAATCTTTGTGTCTTTTGTAATCGTTATCTGCAAAGACCCGCCACCGGCATTTTTGTTTATATGTTCAATATTGCCCATATGCCAACCATCGTTACGCACTTTCTTAAGTACACAGCTAAGCCTAAAGGATTCATCATATTCTAAATAAAGTTCCAAATTTGTATGTCCCTTTATAAATGTTTCATCCAAACTATTAAGCCCTTGAAGTACTATATATAGGAAGATACACATAATAATTGCACATTCGTAGTAGCCTATCCCAATAGCAAGACCCATTGCCGCCGATGCCCAAAGCCCTGCAGCAGTGGTAAGTCCCTTTATCTGCCTATTGCCCGTAATAATAATGGTGCCTGCGCCCAAAAAACCAATTCCGCTTACAACCTGTGCTCCCATACGGCTCATGTCTGCGGCTGGGTCAAGGTAAACAGATATATATTGATTAACTATCATAATAGACACTGCACCAATACATACCAACAGATGTGTTCTAAGTCCGGCTGCCTGCCGCTTTTTGCCACGTTCAATCCCAATAACGCCGCCGCAAATAATTGCAAACAAAAATCTAACAATAAGGGATGCCATGTTAAGTTCTCTTAAATATCCTACCATTTGTATAAATTCTGTCATATCTGCCACCCCGTTCTGAAAAAACAAATATTATATACTATTTTGTGTATATACTACAGTATACTATTCATGGCATTTATGTGCAATATTTTTCACCCTGCATGCATTGTTCTTCATTAAATACCTTTCTTCCGTAACTCTTTTCATTTTCAAGCCTGCCTGCTAATTGACAAATACTCTCTATCCTCTTACTATATGCTTTATTAATTTGATTATAGATAGGAGAATATTCATGATTGAGGTTTTGTTTAAAGCACTTTCCTTTGTTCTTATAATTTTTGTTGCATACCAACTTAAACAAAAGGGCTTTTTCTCGCCCAAAGACTATACCATTGTTTCCAAAATAACTCTTAACATCACCCTGCCAGCGGCTGTAATAACTAGTTTTGCCAATTTTGAAAAAGATAACACCCTATTTTTGCTGGTTGCATTGGGTCTTGGCATAGATTTGCTCCTTATATTAATAGGCGCTATTCTTTCATATAAAAAGGATAGAAATATGCGTATATACTATATGCTTAATTTCCCTGGGTTTAATATCGGCTCATTTTCCATGCCTTTTGTGCAAAGCTTTCTTGGTTCCTATGGCGTAATAGCTACCTGTATGTTTGATACAGGCAATGCCATTATGTCCAGCGGTGGCGCATATGCTATCACCTGTGCCGTTGTTGGCAACCAAAACGGCAAAAAAATAGGCATGGCGGATATTTTTAAAAAACTTATACACTCTGTACCCTTTGACGTATACATAATAATGCTTGTACTGTCGCTACTTAATTTTCACGTACCCGATTTAATTTCGAAGACCCTTTCCACTACCGCCTCGGCTAATGGATTCATGGCAATGCTTATGCTAGGTTTAATGCTAGACCTTAATATTGAAAAACAACATTTAAAGGAGGTCGTTTCACTTTTGTTTATGCGATACTCCATTTGTGCGGTACTTGCCATGGTGGTTTATTTTTTTACACCATTACCAATTATGGTAAAGCAAGTGCTTGTTTTGGTATTGTTCTCTCCATCACCAGTGCTTGCCCCAGCATTTACACAACTTTCAGATGGTGATGTTGGCGTTGCAGGGTTCTCTTGTTCAGCATCAATAATAATAAGCGTTCTTATTATGAGCATTCTTGTAACATTGATGAATATATAGCTTTGTCACAAGGGTTTATTTCTATTTATTTTGAAAAATAGTTCCATCTGCATTAATCTCTAATTTTTTATCTTCCTCTGCCCTTTTTTCTTCACTTATTGCAGGCAGAACATTCCATGCCCATTGGTCAGGTGTAATGGTGTAGCGAGGCATACAGTTAAGACCGTTTTCAATATTTGCCATGGCAGAATAAGTGCTTACACTAACCCTAACACCATAGTTGCCCAAAACCGAGCTGAAATAGGAATTTGTTTTACCAAATGGATATGCAAAATACAGCACATCATTCCCAACATTGCTTTCTATGTCGCCCACACTTTTTCTTAAGTCCTCACCAGTTCTTTTTAGATAGTCAACAACCGTTTCGCCGCCTAGCTGGCGTATACCATTAGTTGTGCCTGTGTAGACTCCCTCTGCATCTAAATCATGCAAATTGTAGGTATGGCTACCCACGTCCACCAATCCGCTGTCATACATTTCCTTAAGCTGGCTCCAATAAAGGTAGCCTGCCTTTCCACTTCCATTTTCGTCACGTATAAGACAGCCTATCACAGCAATGGTTGCCTTCATGCCAGTTCGCTTAAGTATGGGAAAAGCTACGGTGTAGTTGTTTTCGTACCCATCGTCAAAGGTTATCATTACAGGTCTTTCTGGCATCTCCATTTCACCGTTTTTTATCTTAATCAAATCTTCTGCCACCATTGGCGTATAATAGTTTCTTGCTAAAAACTCCATATCAGCACTAAATTGCGCCTCACTTACCACCCATTGGCTTGTGCTTTCCTTTTCCACGCCATGATACATAAGTATTGGTACTTTTGTTGTTGCGCCAAACACCGTACTGCAAAACAGTAGTGAAAATGAAAGTACTAAAAATAATAGCTTTTTCATTACTTTCCTCCTGTATAATAAAGTAAGAAAGATGATTTCCTTTAATATGAAACCATCCTTCCTCCTTCAATAGTATAATACAAAATGCCAAGTAAGACAAACTGCAAAAATCTTAATTATTTTTACCTATCACCGTTTCCCTTTTCCTTGACAAAGTATTACCATACATCTACTATTATATATAATAATGTAAGAATTAATTTTTTAGGGAGATTTAAAATGTATGTAATAAGTATCAGCCATAAAACAGCACCCATAGATATACGTAAACTTTTTGCCTTAACTCAGGATGAGCAAATTGACTTTATCCATAGCGCCATAACTCAACCGTCTGTTACACAGTGTCTTGTATTAAACACATGTAACCGCTTGGAAATATATTTTGATGGTACTACAAATGCCACCGCCACCATTGAGTCATTTCTTTCATCATATAAAAACATATCTCCACAAACAGCCATTAAATACTACCGTAATTTTGAGGGTGAAAAAGCAATTGCACACCTTTTCAAGGTAACCGCAGGTATAGACAGTATGCTTATGGGTGAAGATGAAATTTTGGGACAAGTTAAAGCGGCTTATGCCCTTGCCCTTAAGGAAGGCACTACAGGCTTTGCCCTTAACACAATTTTTAAACAGGCAATCACTGCCGCCAAAAGGATTAAAACCCAAACAGGTCTATCCAAAACTCCTATATCAATAGGCACCCTTGTTGCAAACCTTGTTTTCGACATTAAAAAGGAAGAAAAAACCGTACTTGTAATAGGTGCCAGTGGAAAAACAGGAACTATTGTAGCAAAAAATCTTTTGGCTAAACCCAATATAAAGGTTCTAGGCACATTGCGTACCCATAAGCCGCAAGATACCCTTGAGGCATTTTACGAAAACCTTGCTTACGTAAATTATAAAGACCGTTACCGCCTTATAGATGAGGCCGATGTTGTTGTAAGTGCAACCACCTCTCCTCACCACACTATCACCTTAGAGGAATATAATAATGCTTTAACCACACATAAGCCAAGGCTCTTTATAGACCTTGCCGTTCCGCCAGACATTGATAAACGCCTTGAAAATGAGGAAAATGTAACTCTTTATAATATAGATTATTTTGAAACTCTTTCAAAAAGCAATAACCTTCTGAAAAAACAGGAGGCCGAAACAGCTACCGAGGCTTTGAATTCTTTTGTAGACGACACCTTAAAAGAATTAAGCTTTCATGCTTTTTTACCTCAGTTGGACAACCTTAAAAAGTATTTTAATGCTAACTCAATTGAAAGCACCGTCTATAAACTGCGTAAGCTTTCAAATAACGAAGAGCTTACGGCGGTAATTTCAGCCTTTAGCAAAATAATGGAAAGCAGTGATTCATGATGGCGTATTTTCCTTTTTTTATTGACATAGAAAATAAAAACTGCACAATTGTAGGCGGTGGTATTGTTGCTGCACGTAAAGCAGAAGTACTTATTAATTTCGGATGCAATATTGCAATTATTTCTCCAGCGTTCTGTAAAGAAATAAAGCAGTTAGATAATATTAAGCTTGTTAAGCGTGAGTTTATACTTAGCGATCTGGAAAACAGCTTTTTTGTAATAGCCGCTACCAATGACCCACCTTTGAATGCAGAAATAAGTGCTTTTTGCCGTATGAAAAATATACTTGTAAATGTAGTAGATGTTAAGGAAGAATGCTCCTTTATTTTCCCTTCAATATATAAAAACAAGGATATTGTTGCAGGAATAACCACCTCTGGCAAAAGCCCACAGGTATCAGCTCTTGTGCGTAAAACCATAGCCGAAAATGTACCCCCATACTATGGTGAAATTGTGGACCGTTTAGGAATTCTTCGCCCTTTAATAAAAGAACAGGTATCCACTCAACATAAACGAAAGGAAGTTTTTTCGTTAATTTTAGAGGAAATGCTAAGAACCGAAAATAAGATTTCAGATAAAGAAATAGAAAATATAATACGAGGACAAAATGATGAAAATTAAAATAGGAACTCGCAAAAGCCATCTTGCACTTACGCAAACCAACCTTGTGGCTAACGAAATAAAAAAACATTGTCCTTCAGTGGACTTTGAAATTGTAGAAATAACCACTAAAGGAGATAAAATTTTAGATAAACCTCTTCTGGCCTTTGGCGGCAAGGGTGTTTTTGTTACAGAGTTTGAAGATGCAATTTTAAACGGAAAAATTGATATAGCTGTCCACAGTGGTAAGGATTTGCCAACAACTTTATCCACTGGTTTAACTATTTTAGCCACACCAATGCGTGCAGACTGCCGAGATGTGCTTATAGCACCAGCAAATGAACCCTTTGACCCAAATAAGTTCTCCACCGTTGGCACAGGCAGTCTTCGCCGCGGTCAACAGCTTGAAGCCATGTACCCAAATATTAAGTGCGTGCCATTGCGAGGCAACGTGCCTACACGCCTTAAAAAATTACTGGAGAAGGAATTTGATGCTATAGTTCTTGCCGCCGCAGGGTTAGACCGCCTTGGCATAACACCCGATAACGGCTATAACTTTCAGCACCTTAACCCTAGCACCTTTATTCCAGCCGCCGCACAGGGTATTATTGCTGTTGAGGGAAAATCCGACTCACCCATTGCCAAAATTGTTGAAAAAATAAACCACACGCCAACAAATATTTGCTTTAATTGCGAGCGTGAGGTGCTGTCCCTTTTGGGTGCAGACTGTCATCAGTCTGTTGGTGTGTATTCATATATAGATCATGGCAATATCACAATTTCGGCATTTATAGGCAACAGTGGTATAAAAACCATAACCATGCCCTTGGCAGATGCAAAAAAAGCCGCAACACAACTGGCAGGTGAATTATTATGAAAAACGGAGTAGTTTATCTGGTAGGTGCAGGTAGTGGTGACCCACTCCTTATCACCTTAAAAGGCTTAAAGCTTATTAAGCAGTGTGATGTAATTATTTACGACCGCCTTGCTAATGATAAGCTCCTTTCCTATGCAAAAAAAGATTGTAAAAAACTGTATGCAGGCAAAACGGCTGGCAGTCATTATATGAAACAAGAAGAAATAAATTCTTTGATTGTTTCTGAAGCCAAAAAGGGGAATACCGTCGTTCGCCTTAAAGGTGGTGACCCCTTTGTTTTTGGCAGAGGCGGAGAAGAAATTATTGCTCTTCAAAGTGAAAATATTCCCTACGAAGTGGTCAGTGGTGTAACTAGCGCCATTGCTGTGCCTGCCGCCGCCGGTATACCTGTTACCCATAGGCAAATTAGTAGAAGCGTCACTATAATTACAGGAAATACTGCTGACGAAAATACCGTAGGTGAGGACTTTTCCACCCTTTCAAAACTAAAGGGAACTTTGGTTTTTCTTATGGGTCTTGGTAATATAGAAAAAATATGCAATGGACTGATGTTCCACGGCAAATCTGCTGATACCCCTTGTGCGGTAATCAGTGATGGAACAACAAAAAATCAGCTTACAATTAGGGCAACCCTTAATACCTTGGCTGAAAAATCAAAAAATAGTGCTATAAAATCCCCAGCCATTATAGTTGTTGGTGAGGTATGCAATTTGGATTTTTCCAAAACAGTCTCCAATCCGCTGAATAATATAAATATTGGTGTTACAGGCACACAGGATTTTACCTGTAAACTTTCCCAAAAATTAGAATCCCTTGGGGCTAATGTGTACCCAATGGCTTTTTCAACTGTTACAGAAATTGAAAGTGCTGATTTTGACAATGCAATAATAAATATAAAAAATTATACATGGATAGCTTTTACAAGCACCAATGCCGTAAAAATATTTTTTAATCGCCTTAAAATTATGGGTGTGGATATCCGTTCACTTTTCCACATAAAGTTTGCAGTCATAGGCGAAGGCACACAGTCTGCCCTTGGTAATTTCGGCATAAATGCAGACCTTATGCCCTCTGCATTTACCTCCGAGGCACTTGGGGAGGCTCTTTTGTCCACAATTTCTTCGGAAGATAAAGTACTTATCCCCCGTGCGGTGCAAGGCAGTGAACAACTTACCGCACCACTAACCCCTTGCCAGTATACAGAGATTAAAATATATGATATAACCGTAGACACCACCTTTACACTTCCAACGGCTTTAGATTATATAACCTTTGCCAGTGCGTCAGGTGTTCGCAATTTTTTTGATGTTCTCAAGCTGAAATTAAAAAATGCAACAATTCCCGTTGCCATTGGCGATGTAACAGCACAGGCGCTTAAAGCACGGTCAATCACAAACTATATAGCTGCAGATACCTTTACAGCAGACGGTATTGCCCAAAAAATACTAAATGAGGTGACAAATAAATGAATAGATTAAGACGACTTCGCACTAGCGAAACTATGAGGAAAATGGTACGAGAAACCTTTATAACGACCTCAGACCTTATATATCCAATGTTTATAATTGAGGGTGAAAATATAAAAGAATCTGTGCCCAGTATGCCCAATGTTTTTCGCTATTCCATAGATCAGCTAGATGAAATATTAGAGGAAGTAAATAACAGTAAAATCTCTGGCATCCTTATTTTCGGCATTCCAAAGGAAAAGGACGAAATGGCCAGTGGCGCTTACGCCCATGACGGCATAACCCAGCGTGCAGTGCGTTTCATTAAATCCAAATATCCTTCCATGCTAGTAATTGCCGATGTTTGCCTTTGCGAGTACACAAACCATGGTCACTGCGGCGTTATTTGCGGCAATGAAATCTTAAATGACGAAACCCTTCCACTGCTGGCAAAAATGAGCGTTAGCCTTGCAGATGCAGGCGCAGATATTATTGCCCCATCAGATATGATGGACGGACGTGTTGGATATATTCGCAATGCATTAGATGAAAATGGGTTTAAGAATACGCCTATTATGGCATACAGTGCGAAGTTTGCCAGCGGCTATTATTCACCCTTCCGAGATGCAGCGGATAGTGCCCCTTCCTTTGGCGACAGAAAAACCTACCAAATGGATTTTGCCAACGTAAACGAGGCACTGCGTGAAGTTGCAGATGACATTGAAGAAGGTGCCGATATCGTTATGGTTAAACCAGCCCTCGCCTACCTTGATGTAGTGCGTGCTGTTGCGGATAATTTTAATATTCCTCTCGCCACCTATAACGTAAGCGGAGAATACGCTATGGTTAAATCCGCCGCGCAAAACGGCTGGATAGACGAGAAACGGATTGTAACAGAAAATCTTGTTGCCATGAAAAGAGCAGGTGCAAAGATACTAATTACATACCATGCTTTAGATATGGCAAAATGGTTATTGGAGGAAATTTAATGAATACAACAATATCAAAAAACCTGTTTGAACAGGCAAAAAAACTTATGCCCGGTGGGGTGAATAGCCCTGTGCGTGCTTTTAATGCAGTAAACCGTAATCCGCTTTTTATAAACCACGCAAAAGGCAGTAAAATTTATGATGAAGATCATAATGAATTTATCGATTATGTTTGCTCTTGGGGGCCTGGCATTTTAGGTCACGCCCATCCACAGGTAATTGAGGCAGTGCAAAAGGCATGTTGTGACGGCCTAACCTTTGGTGCGCCAACAAAAAAAGAGGTTGAAATAGCTGAACTTATAAATGAGCTTATGCCATCAATGGAAATGCTTCGTTTGGTAAGCAGTGGTACAGAGGCAGTAATGAGTGCAGTTCGTGCTGCACGTGGCTTTACAGGACGAGATATAATAGTTAAATTTAAGGGCTGCTATCATGGTCATAGTGATGGTCTTTTGGTTAAAAGCGGTTCGGGGTTACTTAGTAATGCCGTACCCGATAGTGCAGGCGTACCAAAAGGATACACCGATTATACCCTTATTGCAGAATATAATAACAAAGACTCCGTTTCACAACTATTTGATACCTACGGTGATAAAATAGCTTGTGTAGTTGTTGAGCCTGTTGCGGCAAATATGGGTGTTGTTCTGCCAGAAAGCGACTTCCTTCCTTTTTTGCGTAAAATAACACAGGATAACGATGCCCTTTTAATATTTGATGAAGTAATAACAGGTTTTAGGCTTGGCTTAGGTGGTGCACAGCAATATTTTAACGTAAAACCAGATTTGACTACTTTGGGGAAAATTGTTGGCGGTGGTATGCCAGTTGGCGTTTACGGTGGTCGTAAAGATATTATGAGTACCGTTTCGCCCCTTGGCAAAGTATATCAGGCTGGCACGCTTTCGGGTAACCCTGTTGCCGTTACAGCAGGCATAGAAACCTTAAAACTTCTTAAAGCAAATCCGTCCCTTTATGCACAAATAGACCAAAATGCAGAAAAAATTGAAAAAGCTTTTCTTTCTTCAAATGCTAATGTACATGTAAACCGTATAGGCTCCCTTATGTCTGCATTTTTTACAGCCACACCTGTTATCGACTATAACACAACACTATCTTCAAATACAGACCGTTATGCTAAGTACTTCTGCCATATGCTTGAAAACGGTATATATATAGCACCATCACAGTTTGAGGCAATGTTTATATCTGCGGCACATACCAATGAAGATATAGAAAAAACCTGTAATGCTATTTTGGCATTGAGCTAAACTTGGTTAATAAAGGCAGTTAAACTTTTATTTTTCTATGTATTTTTAATACCTTTAATCGATTTTTTAACCACCTATATGGTATATTACTGAATTAGGAGGAAATTAAATATGGCAATAGAAATTATCAATCCACTATCACCTAACATAATTTGTGTATGCGTTAATGATGTTGTAGATGGAAATGCAAATGGCAAGTTTTATCATTGTTATTCAAAACAGCCTGTTCACTTTACCGATATATGCAACTTAGTTCTTAAACTAGAAGATTTATTTGATGAAATAAACTTTCCTGAAGCATCAACAAAAATAAGAAACTTTTTAAAAAATAAAACCCAAACAGTAGGAGAGGAGCTTGAAAAACATATGACACCAAAAGAAGTAACCGACCAAAAAGGCTCAAAAGCAACCTTTGTTGTTCATGTACAATACAGACAAAACTCTACATGGCAAGGCAATGTTATTTGGGCAGATAAAAACATAACCAAAAATTTCAGAAGTGCTCTGGAGCTTTTAAAATTAATGGACCAAGCATTAAATGAACCTGAAGAAAAACAGAAATAAGAAATTAGAATTAAAATAAAAGTCGGTATTTTCAAAAGTTAATCCCTTGAAATACCGACTTTTCAGTTATTTAAAATTAATTTTCAACGTGCGTACAAAATGTCTGTTTACTAATTTTTTATAAATTCACATCAACATCTGTTACATAACCATCTTCGTCCAGTGTAAGTACTACTTCCATGTCGTCTTCATTATCGTCATATGCGCTCTTAAGGCCAGATACTGTGTTTTTATAATCATTATCATTGTCAATGTCTACATCATTGTCCAAATCATAGGTAACCGTTCTGCTACTTGTTTTAACCTTTATTGAATCGTCCGATGTACTTACAGAAGTAACCTCACCTTTAACTTCATAAACATAGCCTGTAATTTCAGTCACCTCATCATCACTGTTAAGGGTAACTTTAAGTTCCATCTTCTTGTCATCTTCATGAGCTTCTTCCATATCGTCAAAATCTTCTATAGTTCTTGAACGTCCATCTTTAATATCGATATCACAATCGTCACTATCCTCAAAGTCGTAGTAATCACTGTCTCCAGAAACCCTTAGTCTTGCGGAGGTAAGGGATGAAAGCTTACCAGAGATATCCCCTGAGCTTCCTTTAGTTATATAAACCTTAGTTACCTCACCACCATCCAACTCCAGCTTAACTGAATCACCTCTTTCAGCATGGCTGTCAATATAGCTGTAACTCTTGCTTGAATCGTTATAATAAAAAGTTACGTTTGAGGAATCCTCATCGTCAAAATCATAGGTTTCTGATGAACCGCTTTCCTTAATCTTTATATGTTCATCTGTCATGCTATAAAAAGTACCCTTAACTTCATCCTCGTCCTCGGTTACAAGGTTAACTTTGGTAACCTCATTATCGTCATTTAAAGTAAGCTCTATGGTTTCACCCTTTTCAGCTTTGCTTTTAACCCTAGAATAGGTAGAATCATCTCCGTCAATTTCAAAATCAACGTCTTCTTCGTCATCGTTCTTAAAATCATAGGTTTTTGAGGAACCACTTTTTTTAATCTCAATTTCATCTGAACTTATGCTTAAAAAAGTACCCTCTACTTC
>JBFWMT010000069.1:0-11910 GCA_050251415.1 Anaerotignaceae bacterium
TTCAAACTCTCGCTCACCTTCAGAAATCCCCTTAAACATTGCAGTTCTTTCAGCGCAATTTGTTGCTCCATAGGAAGAATTTTCTATATTACAGCCTGTGTATATGACTCCGCTTTTCCCAACTGCTGCCGCCCCAACCTTAAAATTAGAATATGGTGCATAAGCATTCTGCATTGCTTGCTTTGCAAGGCTAATAAGTTCTCTGTTTTCCATTTAATCACTCCAAAGTATAAGTTTTATTTGATGGATATACACATATCCACGTTTTTCCTGTATTCATCTTTAACTCCTTGCCCTTTTCATCGTACCACTTGGTTTGGGTAGAATAATCAGCCTTTTCCCACGTTATATTTCTTGCCTTACCGTTGGTTATAAAAACACCATACCCACTGCCAACTAAATCCACGTTCCTTCTTCCAGCATCATCACCGGGTATAATTGAAATTTCCGTTTGCTGTAGAATAACATTTTTTACAGTAATTGCCTCACCTGTAAGGTCATCTATTTGCTCTTCACCCGATTGTATACGGGTGTAAAGCCTTGTATCCTCATCATAAACAAACTCACTTACCTGATAGCTTGAAAATGGAATAACCACATCTGTTGCATTCAGTGCCGCACCACCTAAGGCTGTATCTTCATCATAAAAGGTAAACATAGGCTCCACGTTTCTTTCCGTTCTGTAGCCCTTCGCCTCCACACTTTCCATTAAATCCTGTGCATCGGTATAGGAGCTATGTTCATACATTCCTGGGGTGTTAAGCCGAGCCTGATCACGCCAAAAAGCCCCATCAGTCATTCCATCAATGCTGTCTAACCCACAGCTTCTTATTGCCCCATAACCTGTTTCGCTTCCTCCGTGGTGTATAAAAAATGCATCATTATCCAAAGCAAAATATGTAAAATAATCTCTTGCGCTTCTAACAGGACCAATTTTTTCGGCATCAAAATTCTGAAAAACTGCAACAATCCTAGTGATCTCTCCCTCAGCAAGGGTTTCATAATAGAGATCAGCCTGCCCAATTCCACTTTGTGGTAATGCCTTATGCAGATTGTTAATCATCACAGCAAATGGTCGCTTTTTTGCGGCATCTTCATCAATGTATAACCCTGTAAGGGGATTTATTGCCATTCCCTCAAGGGATGGCTCCTCCTTCACTGGTTCTGTTTTTTTAGGTTCTTCTGTCTTTATTTCAGGTTGGGTTGCCGTAGGCTGTATGTTTTTCTCCTTACCACAACCTGTGGACGAAAAAACCATTCCTATGCAAATAAGCGAAACAAGAAATCTCTTCATATAATACCTCCAATGCGACTTATCTTTTTACTCCTAGTATATCAAGCACGTCCTTTTGTTTAGCAAACATTTCCTTTTCCTCTTCCTCTTCCATATGGTCGTAGCCCAAAAGATGAAACATGCTATGCGCAGTCAAAAAAGCGATTTCTCTTTCAAGGCTATGCCCATACTCACTTGCCTGTTCTTTTGCACGCTCAATGGAAATAATAATGTCACCCAGTATTATTTCATCATCTTCGTTCACATCTGCCTCTTCGTCTTCTTCAAATGTAAGCATAGGAAAACTTAATACATCCGTTTCCTTGTTAATATGCCTAAACTGGCTATTTATTTCTTTAATTTCTTCACCTGTTACAACTGAAACACTAATTTCGCAGCTAGTACAAAAACCCTCATGCTCAAGGCATTTTAACGCAACGTCGTTTATCAGTTTTTCATATTGTGGTGTAAGGCTCCAATCAGTTCGGTTGTCTATTAATACAGTCATTTTTATTCCTCCTGCTTTTTCTGCTCCTGCTTCTTTTCCTGTTGTTGCCTTGCTGCTTCAATTTCTTCGTCCTTAGGGTAGGCAATTCTATCGTGATACATTCCATTAAATACTCTAATAAACGCTTTTTTAATTGCTTCAATCTCTTTCAGATCTAATCGACAATCATTAAGCTGTCCGTCATTAAGCTTGTCCTTAAACAGTTTGTCTATAAGTTCCTCTACCTCAGCTATGCTTTTGCCCTCACCAAGGGAACTTCTGATAGCTGCCTCTACTGTATCTGCCAGCATAACAATAGCTGCTTCTTTAGACTGCGGTATAGGCCCTTTGTAGCGAAAATCGCTTTCCAAGGTTTCTATTGTAGCTTTTTCCTTTGTAGACTTCATGTAAAAATATTTTACAAGGGTTGTACCATGATGCTGTTCTATTATATCTCGAACTATTTTAGGCACACGGTTTTCCTCTGCCATTTTAACGCCGTTTTCAACATGACTTATAATCATTCTCGCGCTTATGTATGGGTCAAGATGGTCGTGCACATTTTCTCCAAACTGATTTTCGCTGAAATAAAGTGGATTTTCCAGTTTTCCTATATCGTGGTAATATGCCCCAACCCTTGCCAATGCGCCGTTGGCAAAAATGTCGTAGGCCGCTGTTTCTGCAAGATTTGCAACAATAAGACAGTGGTGATACGTTCCTGGTGTTTCTATCATAAGCCTACGCATCGTGTCGTTATTGGGGTTCGCCAGCTCCATAAGCCTGTACTGCGTATTTATTCCAAACATTGCTTCCCACAGTGGCAAACTGCCAACTACAATCACAACTGAGGCAATGCCAACAAATGCGGCATATATGCTGTCTTGCAATAGCATGACTGTATATGCCTTGTCAAAAAATAGCCTTACTGCCATATAGGTTGCCATATGGGTAGTACCCACTAATGCCGATACAACAAGTATTCTTGCTCGTCGGTTTGTATACTGCACCAAAAGAGCCGCAAAACTTCCCGTAATCAGCGCATATAAAAGAAAATCCGTGCTACCATTAAAAATGAACAACGCCGATACACTTACAAATACATTTAGAATAAGGGCAATTTTTGGCTTAATAAGTATTGAAAGCAACATAGCAAATATTGAAACAGGAATAAAATAGAATGTACTTAAGTCTGCCAAGGCACTGTGCATTATAACCGTTAGTATGTATAGTGCAAATAAAACCACTGTTTTCTTTTCGTCCTCTAATACCTTTTTTTGTTGAGTAATCATGTAAAAATATACTACAATAAAGCCCAAGAACACAATGGATATACTGCCTACAAAAGGAATTATACTACCTGCATAGCTTTTGTTTATTAACCCAAGCTCGCTAAGCAGTTGATAGGCTTCTTCTGTTACAATTTCTCCCTCATCCACAATTTTTTGATTTTTAAGCACCATCACAGGCTCAACATCATTTGTAAGTTGTTCCTTTGCTGCCCCAATTGCCTCTTCGTCCAAAACAAGGTTTGGCTTTAAAACTGCCTCTGCAACCGCTTTGCCAAACTCAATAAGCTGTTCCTGCCAAAGTGCTTCATCAATAATACCAAATGTTTGCTGGGTTATTTTTTCCATGGTTTCATTAGTAATTTTTTGTTCATAGGCAAAATTGATTGCATTAATAACATCTGCCTTAAACTGTTCCTTGCCATCAGCCGTAAGCTGATAGTACAACTGAGCCTGCTGCGCACTTACCGCAACGGGTATTTGTGTTACCAGCTTTAAATCAAAATTAAGCAAATCTTCTTCACTTGGCAGCACAGTTTTAGTCCCATTTAAGGCACTGACTTCAGCCTGCTTAACAGCTTCATCATATGCCAATTGGGCATTGTTCTCCATAGTACTAAGGGCATTGTTCAAGTCGTTAAAAAATTCTTCCGTCTGTTCAATAGCCGTTTGTTGTACAGTGGCATCAAGCTTATAAAGTTCACCCACCGACTCTGCGGCTTCTTCCTTAAGCTTTTGGGTTTCAAATGTATTTTCAATATTCCTTGTAGCAATATAGCGTCTGCTTGCCACACTGCCCACTGTTACAACCTCGTTATCCTTAACATACGACCCCGTAACTATGGCTACTGCCGTTACAACAAAGGCCACCGCAAGCATCGCCATATTCATTGTTCTTCGTTTGTTATTTTCCGGTTTTTTGCTGACTGTTTTTCTCAAATAATCACTTCCGTTTTCCTCTAAATTCTCTATGTTCCATGTTTTTATCAGATGTTTTCTTTTTACTATCAACTTTTTCGTAAGCGGCAATTATTTTTTGTACTAAAGGATGTCTCACAACGTCTTTATTTGTTAAAGCTATCATCTCTATGCCACTTATATTTTTTAAAATTTGTGTTGCCTCAAACAGGCCGCTTTTCTTGCCATCGCCAAGGTCAATTTGGGTAATATCACCTGTTATAACGGCCTTTGAGCCATAGCCTATACGTGTAAGAAACATCTTCATCTGTTCAGGCGTTGTATTTTGGGCTTCGTCCAAAACTATAAAAGCATTATCCAGCGTACGTCCACGCATATACGCAAGGGGTGCAACCTCAATTAAGCCCTTTTCCATATTTGCCGCAAAGCGATCTGCCCCCATAATTTCGTAAAGAGCATCATACAGTGGTCTTAAATACGGGTCAACCTTCTGCTGCAAATCTCCAGGTAAAAAGCCAAGCTTTTCCCCTGCTTCAATTGCAGGTCTGGTAAGTATAATTCTGTTTACCTCGTTATTTTTAAATGCAGTTATTGCCATAGCCATGGCAAGATAGGTTTTACCTGTACCAGCTGGCCCAATACCAAAATCAATAGTGTTTTTTCTTATCATGTCCACATAGCTTTTTTGCCCAAGGGTTTTTGGTTTAATTGGTCTTCCGTTTGTGGTAAGACAAATTACGTCATCATATATTTTCCCTATTTCATCTATTTTTGTATCATTAACAGCATCAATAATATATTGTAAACCTTGCTCAGTAATAGGTTCTTTTTTTCTTGCCACAGTTCTAAGGTGAGTAAGGACTTTTGCCGCAGCATCAGCCTTTTTTTCGTCTCCTGTTACCTTCACATCATCGCCATGGTTTACTATCTTCACATCAAAAGCGGCTTCAATTTTTTTTATGTTTACATCGTACTGACCAAATACTGTTGAAATATTCTCATTTTCTATTGTTACCATCTTTTCTGCTTCATTCATCTGTTTGAGCTTCACCCTTCTCTTCTTCTATTATTTCTATATTTTTCTCCTTACCAACGCTCTCTATAACGGTTAAAGTTGTAGTCGATGTTAATATATTATTATTAAGTAAAAATTTAGTTTCCTCGCCTATAATCTGGGCTCCGCCCAATTCCATATCCTGCTTTGTTTTAAGTAGCAGACCATTTATTTGGGCTTTTGCGTCTTCCTCTGTTCTGCTTTTTTCCTCTTCAATATACTCTGAATATTCTGTGCACAGTATTTTAAACGGCAATACATAATCACCTATTTTAAACTCTTTCATTTCTTCTTCATTTTCATCGTAAAGCTCAAACTTAACCCGTGGTGCTACAAAATCAAAAACATAGTCACCAAAAACAATACTATTGTCGGTAGTAATATTTCCCGTTCTCACCTTATTAATGTATGTAAGAGGCATGCTGTTTTCAATGGTATAAACACACCTGCCCTTTATATTTGCTACTGAACGCACATATTTTCTGCCAACCTCGGTGTCCATATCCATTATAGCCAATGTTCCGCTTACAAGCATATCTCCTTTTTCAACTACATCTTTTGCCTTAACAAGGGGAGTTCCTGCCGAAACCGATATACTTTCTATAATGCATGCCTTATCTGCTATTATACTACAAGGTGTTTCTCTGTCCACTATTTCTGTTTTAGGTATCGTTTCTACTATAGTTACAGTTACCTTTGTACCCTTTGTGCTTATTGCAACCCAAGATATATCCTCAAACTTCAGTATAAGGCTATCGGTAACTTTTTTTGTATCCGCTGTCATTTTCAGCTTTCCCGCCGCAAGCCCCTGTTCACTGCAAAATGAAAGTATATCCGCTGTGGCAATTCGATTATTTCCCGTAACTGTAACCGTCCATATAAAGGAAGATAAAACGTACAGCACTGCTACAAAAAAGAATACACCAGCCGTATATACCTTACGATGCTTGCATCTGTCTATCAAAAATGGAAACCCTCGCTTATCCATTATTTTATAATGGCATTTGGTTTTTCTTGCACATTCCTTAAGCCCCTTAAAGCCTTGCGGACTAACCCGCATAATAACTGCATTTTTATTTGGCTTAATATCCCAAATATATATACCCCTAAGGGCTGCAAGATTTACAAACCTCTCCACCGAAAAGCCTGACACCCTTATAATAACATATCCCCTTAAATAATGCCACAACGTGAGAAACATATTCTTCCTCCCATTAATCCAAATAGCATACCGATAAAAACGTACCCGTTACAGTTATGCTTTCAGCAAGTATGCTTTTTAGTGTAAGGCATCTGCCTTCAATACGAACCACACCAACTCCCGTGCTTATACGCACAACCTCGTCGCCATATTCTATTATGCCTTTATAGTTTTCAATAAAAAGCTCCTCACGACCAAGTAGTGTTATAAGAGGAAGGTTAATCATAGACTCCTTAGGTAGCTCCAGCATATCTGTAACCCGTCTTCGCACACCTTTGCCCAAGCAACTACCTCCCAACACAAAATACTATCCTCTATAAATATGCTGAAAATAAAACAAAAAGACCTTGAGGCAATGTGTTAAATACACCCCAAGGTCTTTCATTCTGTATTGTTGTTTAAAATCTCTTGCAAAGTTCGTTACAAAGCCAAATTATTTTACATGCTAATAAACTATGCTTTTCGTCCGCTAGTGCCAAGTATTCCTATAGCCTCACGGTATTTTGCAACCGTACGCCGTGATATATCTACACCGGCCTGGTTAAGCTTTTCTGTAATCTCTCTGTCAGATAGGGGCGATTTTTTATTCTCACCATCAACTATATTTTTAATCATCATCTTAATTCTCTCTGGCGTAAGACTTTCATCATCACCAGATGCAACACAGGTTTGGAAAAAATAGCTTAATGGATATACTCCATACCTGCACTGCAAATACTTTTGCTTTATACTTCTGCTTACAGTACTTTCGTGCATGCCTATTACTTGTGCCACATCACTAAGGCACATCGGCTTTATGTGTCCAGCACCATTGTCAAAAAAATCTTGCTGTATAACAACAATGCTTTCAAGGGTTTTCATCAAAGTGGCATTTCGCTTGGCTATACAAGTCATTACCCACTCTGCCTGTCTTATTTTGTTATGTATATATTCCTTTGTTTTATCGTCATTACTGCTCATCATTGTTTTATAGTATCCATTTATACCTATATTTGGAAAGAACTTATCGTTAAGTACTATTTCATACCCATTTTCACCTTTAACCACTATTGCATCAGGCACAATATACTCAAAATTTTTGCCCGAATCAAAGCTATTACCAGGTTTTGGGTTAAGTGTTTTTATCAGTGCAACTGCCTCGGAAACCTCAGTGGGGCTAACCCTTAGCTTTTTAGCTATAATATGAAGTTGATTTTTTCCAAGCATTTCAAGACACTCTTCAATAATTCGCTCAGCTGTTTTGTTTTCAATTCCCTTGCGCTTAAGCTGAATAATCAGGCATTCCTTAATATTTCTTGCACAAACACCCGCTGGTTCAAACTCCTGCACCATGGAAAGGGCCTGCATTGCCGTTTCTTTGCTTATGTGCAAAATATCAGCTATGTCCAAAACATCTTCCTTTAAGTATCCGTTTTCATCTGTAGACCCAACTATATAACTCGCCATACGCCTAATATCATTATGGCAGCGCATAACATTAACCTGCTCCATAAGATAGTCTTCTAGGCTCTCATGGGAATTCTCTTTAAATTTCCAGTCGTCATTTTCACTTTCATCACTCTTTTGGTCCGCGTAATATGTTCTGTTTTGTTCATCAGATGCATCCAAATAATCCAACTTATTACGCATAAGGTCAAATTTTTCACTCTCATCATCTTTTTCTTCGTAGTCCACCACAGGGTTTTCCACCGACATTTCCTTAATATAATCCAAAAGTTCTGCCGAGCTCATCTGTAAAATTTCCGTTGACTGAAGCATTTTTTGTGACATAAGCAATTTTTGACTGGTATTAAGTACAAGATCCATATTCACACCTCCCCATTGAAAGACAACACGAACATTATACACTGATTTTACAATTGTGAAAACACTTTTCGTGCTATTGTAGCAATTTTCCTGCCAAAACACAATTTTTATTGCCCGTTTTCCAACTTACAGTTAATAATTATTCCAATTATTGATAAAAATGCACAAAATATTACCTATATTCATAATTTTACATTTACTTTGTATATTTATTGTAGTAGAATTCTAAATGCGAAAAAAATGACTATTACTAAATGGTTTGTAAAAATGTGGATAATTTTCTTCGTCTATTCTAATTTGATGCAGTTTTTCAAACATTTTTTCTTTTTTATTAAGAAATTTGTTAAATAGTGTTGAGAACTCCGCCGTTTTGTATTAGAATAGTAATGTTGATTTAAGCTGACCGTACTTTTGGGTGAACGTCCCACTATCGGTCTGTTTATGTTGCTCTACTTTTATAACAAAAATGATTTACTTTACACAAGAAAAATATGCTTTTGTGTAAAAAACAACAAACACAGAGGGGGATAATATGCAAACTTTGACGTTCAAAAGGGGAGTTCATCCGCATGATGGTAAGGCTTTAACAAAAGACGAGCCAATTAAAGTGATACTTCCTAAGGAAAACTCCGAATTGTTTTTCCCTATGTCTCAGCACATAGGTGCACCATGTGAACCAATCGTTCAAGTTGGTGATTACGTTAAGGTAGGTCAAAAAATCGGCGAAGCTAAGGCTTTCGTTTGTTCACCTATCTTCTCAAGCATTTCCGGAACAGTAACAGACATAAGACCAATGCTTACTCCTGGCGGCGCAATGAGCCCATCAATTGTCATTAAAAATGACGGCAAGATGGAAGAAATTGAAGGCCTTACAGGTAAAGACTATCAGTCTATGTCAAACGAAGAAATCATTGCTGCTGTTAAAGAAGCAGGTGTAGTAGGCCTTGGTGGTGCTGGCTTCCCTACACACATTAAACTGGCTCCACCTCCGGGAACAGCTATTGACTACGTTCTTATCAATGCTGCGGAGTGTGAACCTTACCTTACCTGCGACTACAGACTTATGCTTGAGCAGGGTGAAAAACTTATTAAAGGACTTCAAATTGTTCTTAAACTTCACCCTAACGCTAAAGGCGTAATTGGTATCGAGGACAATAAGCCTGAGGCAATTAAACACCTTAGCGACCTTTGCCGTGATATTGCTAATATCGAGGTTGCAACACTTAAGGCTAAGTTCCCTCAGGGTTCTGAAAAGCACCTTATTAAAGCTATTACTGACAGAGAAGTACCATCTGGTGCTCTTCCATCAGCAGTTGGCTGTATTGTAGATAATGTTGACACCATCATTTCAATTTACAATGCAATTGCAGAGGGTACACCTTTAATGAGAAGAGTTGTTACAATTACAGGTGGCGCACCTGCTAACCCTGGCAACTACCAAATTAGAATTGGTATGACCTTCACAGATTTACTTGAGCAAATTGGTGGCTTCAAGGTTGACCCTGCTAAAATGATTGCCGGCGGACCTATGATGGGACCAACAATGTATACAACTGATGTTGCTACAACCAAAACCACTTCCGCACTTCTCTGCTTTACACAAGAAGAAGCAGTTATTCCGGAAGAAAGCAATTGTATCCGTTGCGGCAAGTGCGTTAGCCACTGTCCAATGGGCCTTATGCCTTACATGCTGAACGCTCTTATTATTCAGGATAACGGTGAGGCTTTCTGTAAAGAAAATGGTCTTGATTGTATCGAATGCGGTAGCTGTTCTTACATTTGCCCTGCAAAAAGACAGCTTGCACAGAGCATCAGAGCTACTAAGAAGGTTGAAATGGGTAAAAAGGCAGCAGCTGCAGCCGCAGCAAGAGCCGCAGCCGCAAAATAATTGAAGGGGGATTAACATCTAATGGAATATCCAAATATTACAATATCTGCTACCCCTCACGTCCGTTCCAATGAGACAACTCAAGGTATTATGCGTGATGTTATCATTGCGCTTTTACCGGCAACAGTGATGGGTATTTACAGATTTGGTGTCAAAGCCGCAATGCTTATTGTAATTTCTATTGCAGCAGCAGTTATAGCAGAGGCACTCTATCAGAAAGCAACAAAACAGAAAATAACAATCGGCGATTTATCTGCCGTAGTAACAGGTTTACTTTTAGCAATGAACATTCCTTCATCAGCACCTTGGTGGGTGCCTATTGTTGGTAGTGCATTTGCAATAATTGTGGCTAAACAGCTTTTTGGCGGTGTTGGCCAAAACTTTATTAACCCTGCCCTGGCTGGACGTGCCTTCCTTTTGGCATCCTATCCAAGCCTTATGACAGGTTGGGTTTCACCTGGCGCTGACGCTGTTAGTACAGCTACACCACTTGCGCTTTTAAAAGCAGGTAATGTTGCAGAACTTCCATCTTTAGCAGATGCCGCTTTAGGCAACATTGGTGGTTGTATTGGTGAAACATGTGCAGTTGCACTGATCGTTGGCGGCATCTATCTTATTGCAAAAGGGATCATTAGCTGGAGAATTCCTGTTACATACATTGTAACAGTTGCAATTTTTTCAACCATCTTTGGCAGAGAAGGAAGCTCAGCTATCTACGAGCTTATGATTGGTGGCGTTATGCTTGGTGCTTTCTTCATGGCTACAGACTACGCTTCTTCCCCTGTAACACCAAACGGTCAGCTTATCATGGGTGTTGGCTGTGGTATTCTTACAGCATTAATCAGATTTTATGGTGGATATCCAGAAGGTGTTTCATATTCAATCCTTATTATGAACCTTGCTGTACCACTTATTGACAGATATACAAAACCGAAAGTATTCGGTGCATTACCAAAGGAGGCGAAGAAGGCATGAAAGAAATAGTCAGACCGGCAATAATATTATTAGCAATTACGGCTGTAGCTGCTGCCCTCCTTGGCGTAGTTGAAAGCGTTACAGAAGAACCTATAAGAGTTGCAACTGAAAATACACAAAACGCAGCAATGAAAGCTTCATTGCCTGAAGCTGAAACCTTTGAAGCTGTTGAAGCAGATTTTACAGGCACAACAATTACAACTGTAAGCATTGGTAAAGATGCAAGTGGCAACGAAGTTGGTTATGTTATAACAGCAAACCCATCCGGCTTTGGTGGTGCAGTACCTACAACCGTTGGTATTGGTGCAGATGGTGTTATTACAGGTATTAAAGTAACAACTCCTTCCGAAACTCCTGGTCTTGGTGCATTGGCAACATCCCCAGAATTTCAGGATCAGTTTAAAGGCATGAGCGGCGAGCTTAAAGTTAACAAAGACGGCGGTCAAGTTCAGGCAATAACAAGTGCAACTATCACATCCAGAGCAGTAACAAACGGTGTTAATGAAGCACTTACTTGGTTTGAAGCAAATGGAGGTGCTAAATAATGGGTAATCCACTGAAAATTATTAAAAATGGTGTCATTGACGAAAACCCTACCTTCATTCAGGTTATCGGTATGTGTCCAACTCTTGCTGTAACAAGCAGTGCTATAAACGGTATCGGTATGGGTGTTTCAACAGCAGCGGTTTTAATCTGCGCTAACGTAGCAATTGCCTTACTTAGAAAGATTATTCCAGACAAAGTAAGAATTCCTGCTTTCGTAGTAGTTATCGCCAGCTTTGTAACAATTGTACAGTTCCTTTTACAGGCATACATGCCTGCACTTAACGATGCATTGGGACTTTATATTCCTCTTATCGTTGTTAACTGCCTCATTCTTGGAAGGGCAGAAGCATATGCATCAAAAAACAACGCTATAGATTCTTTGTTTGATGGAATTGGTATGGGTCTTGGCTTTACAGTAGCACTTGGTATTCTTGGCCTTGTACGTGAATTTATTGGAAGTGGCACAGCTTTTGGTC
>JBFWMT010000070.1:0-11278 GCA_050251415.1 Anaerotignaceae bacterium
TTTATTTTTCAAGCCAACGTAAAAATTTTATTTTCAAAATCACCCAAATTGTTATGCAAAAGTAACAAAATGTTAGCGTTGACTCATCCATATTCTTAGGCATATTATAGAGTAATCATCCATAAATTGAATTTAAGCAAGTTTCATCCATATTGAGGAGGTAATAAATATGGACACAAAAATAACCGAAGACAAACGTGTTCAAATAGCAAACAAGGTCAGCTTTACCACAATTATTGCAAATGTAATTCTTTCCGTACTTAAGCTTATAGCTGGTATTTTAGGGCGAAGCAGTGCCATGATTGCCGATGGAGTTCATACCATATCCGACGTTATAACAACAATTGCCGTTATAATAGGAATGCATTTTTCAAACAAACCTGCCGATGCTGACCACCCTTATGGTCATGAAAAAATAGAATGTGTAGTTGCAAAAATGCTGTCCCTTGCTCTTTTGGCAACTGCATTAGGCATTGGTGCAAGCGGAATTAAAACCATACTTTCGGGCCAATTTTCAACACCAACGCCAATTGCACTTGGTGCTGCCTTCATCTCCATAATTTCCAAAGAGTGGATGTATCAGTACACCGTGCGTGCTGCAAAGCAAATAAACAGCACTGCCCTTAAAGCGGATGCATGGCACCATCGTTCCGATGCGCTTTCATCTATTGGCACACTTTTGGGTATTGGCGGTGCAATGATGGGCTTTCAAATTTTAGACCCCATTGCATCTCTTGTGGTTTCGGTGCTTGTAATTAAAGTAAGCGTAGAAATTTATATTTCATGCTTTAATCAGCTAGTGGACCGTGCTGCACCGCTTGAGGTGATAGCAAAAATTCAGGAAACAATAATAAACGTACCTGGGGTCATTTGCATTGATGATGTAAAAACCAGAATGCATGGTTCTGTTATGTATGTAGATGCAGAAATTTCAGTAGACGGCAACCTTTCTGTAAGCAATGGGCATAAAATTGCTGAAAATGTACATCAGCAAATTGAAAAGGAAATATTGGGTGTAAAGCACTGTATGGTACATATAAACCCATATCTAGAATAAAATTAAGGCCTTATTACTGCATACCATTTAACCTTGGTATTCCACATAATAAGGTCTTATTTTTTTAGGTTTCCTCAATAGTATTTTTGTTTTCCTTTACGTTTGTAAGAGTATCTTTTGCAACAATGTCCGTTTTGCCATCTTTGCGCACTATTCGTACCTTGTTGCTATAATTCTCAAACTCCTGTACTATACTGTAAGGCAGGTTGCCCAAATCCTCAATAATTGCAACTTTTTCCCCTGTGGACTTATCTTTCTTTTCACTTATTATAAACTGGTTCCAGGTGTAACTCCAGTAGTAACTCTCACTCACATCCCTTTTAGCAACCTCACTAAAAGTAGAATCTGCTGGTATATTTTTTGTCTTAGTATCACTACTTTTTAAGTAACTTTGGCTCCTTTCTGCCTTAATTACAGGATAGTTTCCATTTTCCAACTTTGTTTTGCTGGTTTGCGTAACTTTGTTCCATTGACTTTCACCACTCTCTTTACCGCTATAATCATATTTATTCCAGTCTGCCTTAACTTGTTGGGGCATACTGTAAATCAGTTTAAACCCATCATTTTCCCACAAGTATCCTCGTAAAAAAGTTGTTCTCTCAAACGCACCTACATTTTGTTCTGTATATTCCTTTAAAAACACAACATCCTTGCTCAAATTTTTAAGATTAACAGTGTTAACCTCCTGTACATCAAAAAACACACCCATTTCATCCAAAAAATCATATACACCATTAGCCTTTTGGTAAACTCCAACAAATGTTAAATCAGATCCAAAATTACCAACAATAACTGCATTGTCATGATCCTTCCCCATTATATTTCCGTAGGTAACTGTTATGCTTTCTACCTCATTGGGGTCAACAGTTTTGCTTTTTCCCATATCCCTAACTAGTATTTCGGAGACTTTGGTCTTAGTTGCAGAGTCCTCCAAATTTTTTAAATCTTTTGCAGTTATCTGTTTTGCGGTAGCATAAGCCCTTGCCGCTGTGCCCAACAGCATTACAATGAAAACTGCAAATAATATCCATCTCTTTTTTTTCAATTATATTCCCTCCCCTCTTAGGGAATATATGCATAAACCAACAAAAAAAGGACGTATAAACGCCCTTTAACTGTTATTTCTTAATTTTTAATACTTCAACCAATTTTTCATTTTTCATAATGGTTTTAAATATTGGGTATCCAAGGCATGTAACAACTGCAAACTCACCCAGCATAACCGTTATAAGTGTAGGAACATAAGGTAATCCAGTACCAATGCATATGCCAACAGTCACTACCAACATGCTTATTGTAGGCCAAAGAGTAGCCATAAAAAGCTGCTTGCTTTTAATTATACCAACAACTGCAACCACCGTACCCAGCGTGCCAAAAATAACGTCAATCAACCCCACTGTGCTAAAAAGATTGGACATAGCACAGCCAAGTATCAATCCTGCGGCATATGCTGGGTCTATAAACGCCAGCAGCACCATTATTTCAGAAAACCTAAGCTGAATTGCCCCAAAGCTAAGTGGTGCAATTGCAAGTGTTGCTACCATGTACACTGCCGCCGTTATGCCGGTAATAGCAATCATTCTTGTGGAAATGCGACCTTTTTTGTTTGTTTCCTTTACTACCTTAATTGTTCCTGTTGCGTCATTATTCATTTTTTTATCCTCCTGTTTTGTTTTAGGTGCAGTGAATAAGCTGCCTCTTAGAGATGGTATTCAGGCACATCTCCTTTTAAATTTTTATATATAAAGGCTAAACCCTTGGTGGGAAGCCGATTTTTTTGTGTACCTTTCTTAAGGTTTTATTTGCAAGATGAGTTGCCTTTTCGCCATTTGTTTTAATAATACTGTCAAGATAATCCTTATTTTTTTCAAGGTCCTCAACCTTTTTCTGCAATGGCTCAAGCCTTGCAACAACAGCTTCGCCAACTGCGGTCTTAAAATTGCCGTAGCCAACATTTGCAAACTCTTTTTCTGCTTCTGGAATGGTAATTCCTGTAACAGCAGAATATATGCTTAAAAGATTGCTAACGCCTGGTTTATCTTCACTAAAACGAACCTCATTATCAGAATCTGTAACAGCTTTTTTAAACTTGCTCATAATAACCGCTGGTTCGTCCAGAAGGGCTATGGTATTATTTTTGTTTTCGTCAGACTTACTCATTTTCCTTTCAGGTTGTTGAAGCGCCATTACTCTAGCACCAACCTTGCCAATATATGCCTCAGGCACCTTAAATACATCACCGTAAATGCCATTGAAACGCATAGCAATATCCCTTGTTATTTCAAGGTGCTGTCGTTGGTCCTCACCAACAGGCACAAGGTCTGTTTGATAAAGTAAAATATCTGATGCCATCAGAACAGGATAGGTAAATAAACCAGAGTTTATATTATCGGTATGCTTCTGACTTTTTTCCTTAAACTGTGTCATTCTGCTAAGCTCGCCCATATATGTGTAGCAGTTAAGTACCCAGCTAAGCTCTGCATGTGCAGGAACGTGGCTCTGATAATATATTATATTTTTTTCTGGGTCTAAGCCTGCGGCAATGTACTGCATAAGCACATCTCTGGAGGCTTTACGAAGTTGTGCCGGGTTCTGCCTTACAGTAATTGCGTGCATATCTACTATACAATACAAACAGTTGTATTCATCTTGAAGTTTAGTCCAGTTATTAAGTGCACCAAGATAGTTTCCCAATGTAATTAATCCAGATGGTTGCATTCCGCTAAAAATTATTTTTTTGTCCTCTGACATAAATATCGCTCCTCAATTTATTGCAATTGTTAAAAATATCGTTTATAGTATACTTTGTACGTAAAAAATAATCAACAGGAAAAAATAAATTTATATAACTTTATATAATAAATGAAAGGATTTGTTGTAAATGAGTTTCACAAGTATTAAACCTATTTTGTCTCCTGCCCAATTTATGGAGGAAATTCCTATGCCGGCAGAGCTTAAAGCAATAAAAGCCGAAAGAGATGCCGAGTTAAAAAGCATTATAGAGGGCAAAAGCGATAAATTTGTTGTTATTGTTGGCCCTTGTTCTGCCAGTGATGAAGATGCAGTTTGCGACTACACTTACCGTCTTGCAAAGCTTAACGAAAAAGTTAAAGATAAATTGTTTATAGTTCCACGCATCTATACCAACAAACCTCGTACCACAGGTGAAGGCTATAAGGGTATGCTTCATCAGCCAGACCCAACTAAAGGGCCTAATATTCTTGAAGGTATTCGTGCTTTAAGAAAAATGCACATTCGTGCCATTAACGAAACACACCTTACTGCAGCCGATGAAATGCTTTACCCTGAAAACTATGCTTTTTTGGATGACATTTTAACGTACGTTTCCATAGGCGCACGTTCTGTTGAAAACCAACAGCATCGCCTTGTTTCCAGCGGTATAGATTTTCCTGTTGGTATGAAAAACCCAACCAGCGGTGATTTTTCTGTTATGCTTAACGCAGTTTATGCGGCTCAGTCTAGCCATACTTTTCTTTATAGAGACGAAGAAGTTGCAACACATGGCAATCCTCTTGCACATGCAATTTTGCGTGGTGCAGTAAATAAACACGGTAAAAGCATACCCAACTATCACTACGAGGATATGGTATTTTTAGCCGAAATGTACCTTGAAAAAGGACTTGAAAACCCATTTGTTATTGTTGATGTGAACCATTCAAACTCTCAAAAGGTTTTTTCAGAACAACCAAGAATTATTAAAGAAGTTCTTCACAGCCGTAACCTTAACAACACTATTCATAGCCTTGTTCGTGGAGTTATGATTGAAAGCTTTATTGAAGAGGGCAGTCAAAACACCAACGGTAGTGTTTACGGAAAATCCATTACAGATGCTTGTTTGGGATGGGATGATACCGAAAACTTATTGCTTTACATGGCGGAACACGTATAAAATTAACTTTGCAGGCTTAGGCCTGCAATTTTTTTACGCTTTTTTGATATTTTTTTATCAAACTCTATTGGCAAATTTCAAAATTATGGTATAATATTAGTGACTAAAGTAAAGCCTTTAGTTAATACTAAAAATTGAATAGGGGGAAATAACAGATGAACAGATTTACTTTACCAAGAGATATTTATTATGGAAAAGATTCACTTGAGGTTTTAAAAACATTAAAAGGGAAAAAAGCTATCCTCGTTATTGGTGGCGGCTCTATGAAAAAATTTGGCTTTGTTGATAAAGTAGTAGGTTACTTAAAAGAAGCAGGAATAGAAACCCAATTGTTTGAAAATGTTGAGCCTGACCCTTCTGTAGAAACAGTTATGAAAGGCGCGGAAGCAATGACTAAGTTTCAGCCAGACTGGATTATATCAATGGGTGGTGGTTCTCCAATTGATGCTGCAAAAGCTATGTGGGCTTTCTACGAATATCCAGAAGTTAAATTTGAAGATTTAATTATTCCTTTTAACTTCCCTACATTAAGAACAAAAGCAAAATTCATTGCTATTCCTTCAACATCAGGTACAGCTACTGAAGTTACAGCATTTGCCGTTATAACCGATTACGCTAAAGGCATTAAATATCCAATGGCAGACTTTAATATAACCCCTGACATTGCTATTGTAGACCCTGCCCTTGCAGAAACAATGCCAAAAAGTTTAACTGCTCACACCGGCATGGATGCATTAACCCATGCAGTTGAAGCTTATGTTTCAACTTTACACTCTCCATTTACAGACCCATTGGCTATTAAAGCTATACAGATTGTAAACAGCGATTTGGTTAAGTCTTTCGATGGTAGCGTGGAGTCCAAAGAGCTTATGCACTATGGTCAGTGCCTTGCTGGTATGGCATTTTCTAACGCTCTTTTAGGCATTGTACATTCAATGGCACATAAAACAGGAGCTGTTTTCTCAACTGGTCACATTACACACGGCCTTGCAAACGCAATGTACCTTCCATATGTAATTAAATACAATGCAAAAGAACCTGCAGCTGCTGCAAGATATGCTGAAATTGCTGCTTCAATAGGTATTAACGGAACAACTGAAGAAGCTATTAAGGGTCTGTGTGCTAAAATTGTAGAGCTTAATAACTACATGGCTATCCCTAACACCCTTAAAGAATTTGGTATTGTTGAAGATGAATTTAAAGGAAAAATTACTGAAATCTCTAAAAATGCAGTTGGTGATGCCTGCACAGGCTCTAACCCAAGGGCTATTGACCCAGCAACTATGGAAAAACTTTTCACATGTATTTACTACGGCACCGAAGTAGACTTTTAATTAAATAACAAGGGCGGCTTAGAGAAATAAATTCCCTAGCCGCCTTTATTGTTGCTATATTACTCTTTTTCCTTGTATTCAGCATCAATGTAGTTAGGTACCTCTGGTATTATAAACACACAGGCAACATAAAGAATAATACTAGGAAAAATGGCTGTAAAAAATGTAAGCACTACCCATAACAACCTTATAAGTGTTACATCAATATCAAAATACTCTGACATACCAACGCATACACCGGAAATTTTCTTGCCCTCTTCAACTCTATAAAGCTTTTTGTTCATCTAAATCAACCCTTTCTCGTCTTCTAAACATCCTCTAAATTTTTAACCAAACCCTTATCAGACATACTAATGTACCCCTCACCCGCAACAATTATGTGGTCAGCCACCAAAATATCTATCATATTAAGTGCTTTAATTATATTAATTGTAGTTTCCACATCACTACTTGTAGGTACAAGACTTCCTCCAGGATGGTTATGTGCCAATATAATGCTTCTAGCATTAAATTTAAGTGCCGACTCAACTACACTTCTTGTGTATACATGGGTTTCGTTTACAGTGCCCATACTTACCAATGCAGAACTTATAAGTCTGCTTTGAGCATCCAGACAAATTACATAAAAACATTCTCTTTTTTCATAGCTAAGTAAAAACTTGCAGTATTCCCCTGCAATATCAGAGCTATCAATAACTTTTCTGGGCTTCCACTTCTCTCCATTGTATCGCCGTATGAACTCGCTTACCAGTGCAAAAAAAACCGCCGTACCCTCGTTAACACCACATCTTCGCTCTAAATCAGCGGCATCTGCATCAAATAGCATTGCAAGGCTACCATATTCATTAGTAAGCTTGTGTGCTTCCTCGTTGGTGTTTTTTCTTGGGTTTGTATAGTACAAAAGCATCTCTAACAACTCATGTGTTTCCAATCCTTGTGCACCAGTTCTCTTCAACCTGTCACGCATTCGCTGCCTATGCCCCGAATGTATACCATTTTCTTTAACGCCCCCACTCAACTGCTAAACCTCATTTCACTGCAAAGAAGGCCTTGTATGCCACTGTTGTATATAATATTCAGTAACTCGTCCAATATGCGTAAAGCTTTTTTAGCAAGCTCTTGTGTTATAAGGTTTCTGTCAAGTGCTTCGGCAATCTCTGCCAAATCTACAACCCTAACTCTTCCGTCTTCATATACGATAACATCCGCAAGAAGGTCTGCAAATATGTAGCTATTTTCCTCTTTATCAAAAGTAACATCAACTATGTCACAATAGTAATACACCAAATTTCCATTTTTGTCTATAAACTTACTTATTTTGTAACCTTTTTTAAGATAATAGTAAGAATAACCACCTACAAAATCCCCACGTGGCTTAAGCGCATTCCATTTTGTTATTATTTTATCTTCATCAGCCTCAAGCATAACATCGTCCTTCAAAAATACAGTTTCCTCTGGTATGAAGCGCTTTCTGTAAAGCTTAATACTGTCCATGTTATCACTCCCTTTGTATAATAATAATACATAATATGCTTTTCTTCAAGGAACAAATTAGCATTACAAACATTAGTTTTGTACAAAAAAAGCCATCCTTTTTACGGATGGCTAAACTTTATTTACTCACTGCATATTTATCTTTATAGTAGTTATATGTAAATATATATTCTGGCGTAGGTTCGTTATGGAATTTATCTGTAAGCTTATGGGCATTTATCTCCCCTGTACCAATTTCAGAACTTTGTATAACATAAAGCGCAATGTTAGAGCAATGGTCAGATATTCTCTCAAAATTAGTAAGCAGTTCAAGGAAAGATATACCTGCGGGTACAGAACATCTTCCCTCCACAAGCCTTGCAATATGCTTGTCTTTAAGTTCAAAATGTATGTTATCAATAATTTCTTCCAACGGTTCAACCTTAAGTGCCTTGTCCAGTTGTCTTAAATCATAAGCCTCTACAGCCATATTTAGTATTTCCTTAACAGCATTGCTCATAGTATCAAACTCTTGCATAGCGTGTTCCGAAAAACTTATGCAATTTTCATAATTATACATTGCAACCTCTGCAATGTTAACTGCATGGTCGGATATTCGTTCAAAATCACTTACACTGTGAAGCATCTCGGTTACAGCACTATTGTTTGCCTCACCAATATCTCTGGAGGTAAGTTTTACAAGATAGTTCCCCAAGGATGTTTCAAACCTGTCCATAAGGTCTTCATCCTCGTTAAGCTTGTCCATTTTCTGCTGGTCAAAATCTTTAAGCAAGTTTGTTGCCCTAACAAAATTTTCGTAGGAAAGCTTAGCCATAGCCGTAATGATTTTTCTGCTTTGTTCAACAGCGAGGCTAGGTGTATTAAGCAAAAGGTCGTCTAAAAGGTCAAGTTCCCTTTCTCCTGTAGAAACATCCTTATCTGTAACAAACTTTTTCGAAGCCTTAATAAGCATATCAACAAAAGGCAAAAGAATAATAGTAGTACAAATGTTAAATAAGGTATGAAAATCGGCAATATTACCTCTTGTCATAGTGGAATCCCAGAATGAGAATTTAAGTACCAAATTAAGTCCATATATAACAACAAAGAAGATTACCATACCACACAAATTAGCAAGAACATCAATAAATACCGCTCTCTTTGCAGCCTTCTTAGACCCTAATGAAGCAAGGATAACCGTAACGCATTTGCCGACATTTTGCCCCAGTATAATTGGCACTGAAGTAGAAAATGTAATTGCACCAGTGGATGCCAATGCCTGCAAAATACCCACCGATGCCGATGAGCTTTGAAGCACTGCTGTCATTGTACATCCTAAAACAATGCCTAAAATAGGGTTTTTAAAATGCACAATAGCATCTGTAAACCAAGCGGCTTCCTTTAAAGGCGAAAGAGTTTTTTCCATAGTGTTCATGCCAAAAAAAATCATGCCTAAACCTAGTAAAATGGTTCCAATATCCTTAGTTTTTTTCTTTTTGGAAAATACATACATTGCGGCACCAATACCAATAAGTATAGGCCCAAAAGAAGATGGCTTTAATAAAGCAAAAAAAAGATTAGACCCATCAAGATCTCCCAAACGAAGAATTTGCGCAGTTACCGTAGTGCCAATGTTTGCACCCATAACAACTGGCACTGCATGTGAAAGTTTCATAATACCCGCATTTAACAAGCCTACAACCATAATAGTGGTAGCCGATGAACTTTGAATAACACCTGTAACGGCAGTGCCAAGAAGAACTCCTTTAAAGCGATTGCTGGTTATTTTTTCAAGCATGCTTTCAAGCCTGGCACCAGCTAGCTTTTCAAGTGCCGCACCAAGCACACTCATCCCAAAAAGGAACAGACCAATTCCTGCAAATAAAGGCAGAATACTTATTATGTTCATGTGTTATACCCCATCCATTAGTTTATTTTACTCCCTTGTAAATTACTACGTTAATAGTATAACATTTATTTTCAATTGCAACAATTTATACTACCTCTAAAAAACGCCAAAATTAAACAAGTAAATTGGATTGTGTTTATGTCATTTTTACATAGATTTTATATATTCTTTACATTATTCACTTTTATGTGCAATATGCAGTTGTCCTTACTGAAGTATTTAGCTATACTGTAAAACGAGAATTGATTACAAAATATTGAATCTTCAATCCCTATGTTACGCACGCTATTTATAACTATTGGAATGTCTTTTTTACTGTATAAGTTATTACTTCCAGTGCCAACGCTGATTCTGTGGCAGAACACAACATGGCAATGATTTTGGCACTTTCATCAAATTTGGTAGAAGCCGAGGTATATTTAACATAGAGCATGTGAAAAAGAAAAAACTTCTCTACTTGTAAACTGCGTACGTGATGGTATAATAAATGAGAAGGATTTAGCACATGCGCTAATAGTGGCATTATGGCAGGGGCTGGAATTGATGTATTTGTGTACGAACCACCCTATACCGACCATATACTTTTCACCGATCAAAATATTATTTGCTCACCTCATAGTGCTGCCCAAATACGTGAAGCTTTAAAAATATGGCTAAACATTATGACCAAGTATGCTCTGCGGTTATGCGAGGTGAAAAAATGTTTCAACGTGGTAAATCCAGATGTGCATAATCACCCGCTAAGGATGAAAAATAAGGAGGCTGACTAATGATTATAACTGACTTGGATAATGTAGATTTTTATGCACCAATATTAGGCAAAAATGCAGAAACAGCAATTAAGGCTTTAAAGGGAACTCCTTTTTTAACTCTTAATGAAGGAAGACATGAAGTAGACGGTGATGAAGTTTATTTTATGGTAAATAAATACAATACTAAAGCGCCTGATGTTGCCCAATTTGAAACACATAAAAAATACATAGACATACAGTATATGGTGGAAGGGAATGAAATAATATATTGTGATTTAGCTTGTCATATGGAGAAAGACGGCGAATATATTATTGAAAAAGATAAGCAGCCATATATTAATGCACCTGGTACAATTGTTATACGAATGCATCCTGCTAATATTGCTCTTCTTTTTCCTGAAGATGCGCATAAGGTTGGTTGCATGATTGGTAATAATAGTCACCCTGTATTTAAGGTTGTACTAAAAGTCAAAATTTAATCTTTTAAATAAGAAGATGAGATAAATTATTTGTCTCATCTTCTTTAATAGTTTAACGTAAAAAATTAGCTATATATGAACTTTTAAATCGTGTCTATACTGCAAGTTCGTAATTAAAACTATAAAAAAGAACCATCTTCGCAGACAGTTCTTTAAAAGAGGCGCCACCCGGATTTGAACCGGGGGTAAGGGTGTTGCAGACCCGTGCCTTACCACTTGGCGATGGCGCCATATTAAGTTACAAAAAGTGACCCAACCGGGAATCGAACCCGGGTTACAGCCGTGAAAGGGCCGTGTCTTAACCGCTTGACCATTGGGCCTTATCTAATTTAAAAAAAGCTCCCCGAGTAGGATTCGAACCTAC
>JBFWMT010000071.1:0-11035 GCA_050251415.1 Anaerotignaceae bacterium
ATTATAAAACTCCACAGCAGGTTGAAGATGAGGCTCATGTAGCATAATAATCTATCTTTCCGTATTTGTTCTATGAGGAGAGAAAAAATTCAACTTTCTGTGTCCAAAGTATTGACATAGGTCCAATAAGATTGAGTCCTATTCTTTCAACGTTATGTCAAGCGCCACGGCTGACAGCACGACCCAAGGTTTGCTTGTTGCATTTACAAAGCGTATGCGTGACGAAATGGGCGTTAAATTCCAAACAGTGCTTTACAACAATGATGCAGATTATGAGGGTATTATTAATGTGAAAAACGCAATAACAGACGTTACCTCCGAGTTTGGAGCACCTTCTCTTGTATATTGGGTGGCAGGAGCACAAGCAGGTTGTGCGGTTAACAAGAGCCTTACCAACAAGCGTTATGACGGTGAGTTTACTGTAAATACTTCCTACAAACAAAGTGAGTTAGAAACTGCTTTAAAGGCCGGAGAATTTGTATTACATAAAGTAGGCGACGAGGTTCGAGTTCTGGACGACGTTAACAGCTTTGTATCTGTAACCGCAGATAAAAACGAGGACTTCCAGAGCAATCAAGTTATTAGAGTACTTGACCAGATAGGTAATGATATTGCGGTGCTTTTCAACACTAAGTACCTTGGCAAGGTTCAAAACAATGCAGCTGGTAGACTTTCGTTTTGGGGTGATTTAGTGGCTTACAACAAACAGCTGGAACAGCTTGGAGCTATAGAAGATTTCAGTTCTGATGACCTCATAATTGAGCAGGGAACTAGCAAAAACAGCGTTGTAGTAACTAACCCTGTAACGCCTGTGGTGGCTATGACCAAGTTGTATATGACTGTAATAGTAGAATAGGAGGGATAGACCATGGCAAATGCAACGATGTTAAGCAAGGATGCTATTTCCGCAAAAATGGCAGAGTGCTTTGTAACAATAGACGGCAATAGATACAATTTTATGAGTGCTATTAACCTTGAGGCTAGCATGGAAAAGGAAAAGGTTGAAATTCCGATTTTAGGCAGAATGAACAAAGGCCACAAGGCGGTAAGTACAAACGGAACAGGAAATGCAACATTCCATTACAACACATCTATTTTCCGTCAGCTAATGAAAACATTTCAGGACACTGGAGAGGATATTTATTTTGATATTCAGATAACCAATGAAGACCCGACCTCTGCCGTTGGTAGACAGACGGTTATTCTTAGAGATTGCAACATTGACAGTATTATAATTGCGAAGTTTGACAGTGATGGCGAATATCTGGATGAGGATTTCGACTTTACGTTTGAAAGCTTTGAAATGCCAGAAACCTTTACCATGTTAACAGGAATGCTATAATAGGAGGATAATTCATGAGTGAGATTGTGAAAGTTAAAAATAACGATGTTTTTACCGATAGTATAATTATCGCAGAGGGCACGGGTAATCAACACAAGAATGTAAAAGAACTGATTGTTAAGTATGAAAAAGGACTTGAAAGACTTCGGCAAGGTATCCGTTTTAAACGCAACCCTTGATACGAACGGTGGCACACAGGAAATAACATTTTATCAACTCAACGAAATGCAAGCATCTTTTTTAATGACTTTACTAAGAAACAGTGATGAGGTTGTACGCTTTAAAAAAGAATTAGTCAAAGAATTCTTTCGTATGCGTTGTTTCATATTGGAACGTCAGTCGGCTGAATGGCAGCAAGCCAGAATTACAGGGAAACAAACCAGAAAAGATGAAACAGACATTATTTTAACCAAACTAATACCTTTAGCAGAAGCCCAAGGCAGTACAAATGCTGGTAAGCTATATTTATCTTACTCTAAGTTAGTAAATTCTGTTATGGGTATAAAAGCTGGAGAACGAAACAATCTCACTCTGCACCAAGTAGAAACAATTAAGTTTTTAGAAAGAGCAATTGAAAATATCATTTCCTTGGAAGTTGACAAAGGAACACACTATAAAGAAATTTACCAAGTTTGTAAAGTGAAATGTAATGTTGTAAAAGAGTTGGCTTTCTTGCCACAGGCTAGAATAGCTTAATAATAGGAGGAATTAATATGAATTTAAGTGCATTTTTAAACCCAATTAAAGAGGAAAATGTAAAATTAGTGGTATCAAAAAGATTTGTTGACGAGGATGGCAAGCCAGCGGAGTGGGAAATTAGAGCCATGACAGACGAAGAAAACCGTGAAATAAGAAAGAGTTGCAAAAGAAAAATACCTGTCAAAGGGGCTTATGGGCAGTATTCAGTTGAATTTGATGATGATAAATATCTTGCATTAGTTACAGCGAGATGTGTTGTTTACCCAGATTTAAATAGTGCTGAACTGCAAAACGCATATGGAGTCATGGGGGCAGAAGGGCTACTAAGAAAAATGCTAAAGCCAGGGGAATTTACGATGCTCTCCAATGCAGTATCGACAATTAACGGATATGATGAAGTGCTCGGTGATTTGGTGGAAGAAGCAAAAAACTAATTACTGAGGGTGATTGGGAATCTAATTATGCATACTACTGTTTGCATAAGCTTCATATATTGCCCTCAGAGTTTTTACAGCTAGAAAAAAGAGAAAAAGCGTTTGTAATTGCGGCCATTGATGAAAAAATCAGAATTGAGAAAGAGGAGGCAAAGAAAATTAAAAAGAAATAAAACGATGGAAAACAATGGAGATTTCATGTATAATGACGTAAAAAGGAGGTTGTTATATATGGGACTATTTGGTGAAAAAAAGAATAAGCCTTTTTCTGCATTCCACTATGAGGGTCTTCCTGACTTCGATACAGACTACCCTTGTTTAGTTGATGTAACTTCTGATTCGATTATTATTAAAAGAAGTAAACCAGAGGTAACGGTTACGTTGCCAATCGAAAGAATAATGGCAATTTCGCCGATGGAAGAAAAAAACTTTATGATGAAATACCATGGGAATTCAGATTCAAGAAAACTCCTGGGTAATAAACGACATTTTGTTGTTATTGATTATCAGAATAAAGAAGGGGAGTTGAGGCGTTTTGCATTGTGGGCACTTACACACCAAGCAATTCCTTTAATTGGGTTGCAAAACATTAAGAAGAACACTGCTCCTAAAAATTATGACTTATAAAAAACAGTATTTTAAGCAAAAGCACCTTTTCAAACTGAACCGACCTCTGTTAAGTAGATAGAGAACGGTTCACATAGAGGTGCTTTTCTTATATAAAAAAATCGAAAGGAGGCATTAGAGATGGGAACAATACGAACATCAATCCAACTATATGATGGTATGACGCCTGCGATTCGGAGTATGATAAATGCAAGCAATATTATGATTGCAAGCTTTGAAAGAATGAACACCTCGTCTAGGAATAGTATAGATACTGCTTCCTTACGGGCAGCGAGCGCGGAAATGGCAAATGCAGAAGCATCTTTTATTCAGATAGACAGGGCTATTGATAGAGCCAGACAAAGTCAGGATGAGTTCAACAGGAGTGTTTCGGGCGGAAACGGTGCTGCACAAATTTTAAAGCGAACAATGGGGCAAATAGGTATGGCACTTGGGGTAAAGAAAATCATTGGGATTGCAGATGAGTTTACCCAAGCAAAGGCTAGGCTTGATTTAATGAATGATGGCTTACAAACGACAGATGAATTACAAAATAAAATTTTTCAGTCTGCGCAAAGGTCTAGAGCCGCTTATGGAGATACAGTATCAACAGTATCAAAATTAGGCATTCTTGCTGGAAAAGCTTTTTCCAGTAACGATGAAATGATAGCTTTTGCGGAACTTATGAATAAAAACTTTATTGTGGGGGGTTCATCGCAAACAGAACAAGCGGCGGCGATGTACCAATTAACACAAGCTATGGCGGCTGGCAAGCTGCAAGGGGATGAATACCGATCTATCATCGAAAATGCTCCATTGCTGGCAAAAGCGATAGAGGATTATATGATAAATGTTCAGGGTGCAGAAGGCTCAATGAAGGATTGGGCTTCGGAAGGGCAGCTTACAGCCGATGTAATTAAGAATGCATTGTTCGGTTCTGCTGATGATATAGAAGAGCGTTTTGAAAAGATGCCTATGACGTGGGGGCAGGTCTGGACAACGGCAACAAACAGAATTCTAGTGGCAAGCCAACCTCTCTTATCTACTATAAGTCTTATTGCACAAAACTGGGGGACGCTTGAACCAATAATTGTTGGTGTGTCCACAGCTGTTGGCCTTTATGCACTCATGATGGGAATTCAGACCGCGGCTACGTGGCTTGCTGTGGAGGCTAATAAAGCATTAATTATAACGATGTTAAAAAACCCTATGCTTTGGGTGGCTATCGGAATAGGCGTAGTTATAGCAATGTTATACAAATGGGCTCAATCTGTTGGAGGGGTACGAGTAGCTTGGCTTCTTACTAAAGACAAGGTTTTAAGTGCGTTAGATTCTATGAAACTCGGTATTAAAGGGTGGGTCAATTGGACTTTAGACGATTTGGGAAATCTGAAAGTTTCAGGGCTGAAAATAATAGATGGCTTTCTTAACGGAGCTATTTTGAGGATTAACAAGCTTATTGGTTATGCAAATAAGGTGCCAGGTATAGCCATTCAGACAATCAGCTATGTTTCTAACAAAGCCGAAGTTGCCGCCGAAGAAGAGGCGGTAAAGAGCCAAAAGCGTTCAAATGAGCTTAAAATATCACAGATGGAAAGTCGTATTGAAAAGGCTTATAGACAAAGAGAAATCGAAAATGTAAAAGTGGTGGCAACAAGTAATACGGATACCGTTGACTATCCTTCTTATTCCGACGATGTGGCTCAAATTGCAGATAACACGGGTAGTATGGCTGACAGCATGGAAATATCCAAAGAGGATTTGAAATACATGCGTGATGCTGCAGAACGAGAAGTTGTAAACCGTTTCACAACAGCCCAAATAGCCGTAGACTTCAAAAATACCGCAAATATCAATTCAAACATGGATATTGATGGAGTTATGAACCAGTTTACTGAAAAGCTACGTGAAGCCGTGGATACATCAGCAGAAGCGGTACATTATGTTGTATAAAAACACTTGCCTTAGGGTGGGTGCTTTTTAATTAGGAAAAATTAAAAGGAGTGATTGAAATGACCATAGGGATAAAGATAAATATCGATGTAACCAATTTAGATGAAATAAAAGAAAAATCTAATCATCTTATTAGACTTTTGCAAGAAGCTCAACAGATTGTTGATTCTCTTAATTTGAACGGAACGGATGACGGATATTCAAGAATAATCGTTGAAACAGATGAAGAAAATCCTGCAACCATTGCGGTTATAGAAAATGGTGAGGTTGATGTTTGCAGTGGCTACAGGATGAGGTTAAAACCGATGTAAATTAATGTTCGGTATCTCTAGGTGGAAAAGGGTCGTTACCATAGCTATCTTTAGAACGTATTTTTCCATCTTTTCTTTGAATGATAACCTCAGACTCTTGGTTTTTAGCTATTTCTTTGGCGTATTCCGTAGCTTCTTTTTGAGTTTGGAATAACTTGGTATCCTTTGTGTTGCCTTCGCCGTGAACCGCCCAACCGTCTTCTCGAGGTGAAACCCATTGATTTTTACCCATAACCTAACACCTCCCTTCCTGTATACTCGGTTCGTGACACCTGTGGTTACAGTATAGGAGGATAATTGAAATAACACAATGTGACAAATTAACAAAAAGCGCTCATCGGCATGGGTGCTTTTCTTACGCAAAAAGAGGGTGATAACTATGTACAAAGTATATTTCAGTAACATCTATGTGGATAACGTGAATTTTGGCAATGTACTTCTTCCAGTCACACCAGAAAAAATAACAATGAAAATTGGTAACAACAATAAGACATTGGACTTAATTAACGGCGGTGAAATTAACTTCTTGAGAACTCCAAACCTTACAGAATTTAGTTTTGACTTTTTAATACCGCAAGTACAGTATCCTTTTGGGAATTATCCTGACGGTTTTCAAGATGCTGCTTATTATGTTGGTTTATTAGAGATTTTAAAGACTGGGAAAAAGCCATTTACATTTTCCGTCTACCGCACTATGCCGAAGGGGAAGGTTATGTTTGATACAAATATAGACGTATCCCTTGAGGAATACACCCTTACAGATGATGCAAAAGAGGGTCTTGACACTGTGGCGAGTGTTAAGTTGAAAGAATACAGAGAGCTGAAAACAACCGCCTACACTGCAACAACTACAGTTACAGGGGAAACGGTTGTGGCAGCCACAGAAACAAGAGCCGCCAATAAGGAGGCGCCCAAAACTTACACCGTAAAAAGCGGTGATACCTTATGGGCCATATGCAAAGCCAATTTAGGGGATGGTTCGAAATATGCAGAAATAGCCGCATTAAACGGCATTGCTAATGCCAATCTTATCTATCCAGGGCAGGTGATTAAGTTTGCTTAACATCAGAATTATAAATGGCAGCACTACTTATGAACCTGTAGTTGCTGGTGAGGTAAAATTATCAACAGAGCGTTTTGGTAGTCCAGGTAAGCTTACGTTTGAAGTGGTCAAGGACGGCATTGTTAATTTTCAAGAGGGCAACGCTGTACAACTTCGGGTTGATGACACAGACATTTTTCTTGGGTATGTTTTTGAGAAGAAGCGAACCAAGGGTGACACAATAAGCGTTGTGGCGTATGACCAACTTAGATATTTCAAGAACAAAGACGTTAAGCAGTTTGAAAATAAAAAGGCAAGCCAAATTATAAGGTCCATTGCTGACGATTTTTTATTAACAGTTGGTGAAATTGCCGACACTGGGTGGGTTATTGAAACCTTGATTGAGGATAACAAGACCCTCTTCGATATGGCACAAGATGCTTTGGACGAAACCTTGACTAATGCAAAGAAAATGTATGTGCTTTATGATGATTTCGGTAAACTTACATTAAAAAACGCAGAGGATATGAAGCTTAACATTTTGCTTACAGATGAAACAGCAGAGGATTTTGACTACACTACCAGCATTGACAGTGAAACCTACAACCAGATTAAAATATTTTACAGCAACGAAGAAACAGGCGCTAGGGAAGTGTACATTGCTAAAAGTGGTGACAGCATCAACAAATGGGGATTGCTTCAATACTTTGAAAAGGTTGACACGAATATCGGCATTGCAAATAAAGTAAGCACCCTTTTATCACTGTATAACAAAAAAACACGCAAACTATCCCTTAAAAATGCCTTTGGAGACATAAGGGTTAGGGCTGGGTGCAGTTTAGCCGTTAGTCTTAATTTAGGGGACGTGAATGTTAGCCAATACTTTATATGCGAAGCTGTTACCCATTCTTTTAAGGCAGATATGCACCTTATGGATATTACGTTGAGAGGGGCTGATTTTATTGTCTGAATTATTGCAGATTATTAAACAGGCAGCAGCAGAGCAAAACGAAGCATCTAAACCTGTAGCGGTGATTATAGGCAAGGTGGTAGCAATTTCACCCATAAAAATACAGATAGATCAAAAGCTGACCATTAGTGAGTCGGCTTTAATTTTGACCAAGTCCGTTATTGATTATTCGGTAAGTATGACGGTTGACCACGCCACAGAAAGCCACACACACGCACATAGTTATATTGATGATAGTTCAACTAGGACAACGGAAACAAACACCCACAGCCACGCCTACACAGGCACAAAGGTATTTACTGTGCACAACAAATTGAATGTTGGGGATAATGTGGTGCTTTTAAGAGTTCAAGGTGGACAAAAGTTTGTGGTGCTGGATATTGTTGGAGGTGGTACATTATGACACCTGTTGTTGAAGATGAACTTTTAAACAACTTTACCATAGCCGTACAGCCCTCAAAAACTTATGCCTTGGATATAGAAAAGGGCGTTATAAGAGGGTATAACAACGGCTTAGAGGCTGTTAAACAGGCAGTGTACAAGGCATTAAATACCCAACGGTACGACCATCTTATTTACAGTTGGAATTACGGTTCTGAACTAAAGGAATTGTTTGGTCAACCTATTTCCTTAGTATATCCCGAAGTGAAAAGGCGAATAGAAGAAGGTTTGAAACAGGACGACCGTATAAGTTCCGTAGAAAATTTCAGTTTTGAAAAGAACAAAGGTGCTTTGCATGTGACTTTTACGGTGGTTAGCACAGAGGGCAATTTTGAAAGTGAGGTTGATGTGAGTGTATGAAAGTAAGACCTATGATTATATTTTAAACAGAATGTTGGATAGGGTTTTCAGTGAGTTAGACAAGAGGGAAGGAAGTATAATTTATGATGCCCTTGCACCAGCGGCAGCAGAATTAGCACAGATGTATATAGATTTAGATGTTGTATTGCAAGAAACCTTTGGAGATACAGCCTCAAGAGAGTATTTAATTCTACGTGCGGCAGAAAGAGGGATAACGCCTCATTTAGCTACTTATGCTGTTGGGAAAGGAGTATTTAATGTTGCTGTACCCATTGGCAGTAGGTTTAGCATTGATAGTTACAATTATACCACAACAGAGCTTATTTCTGCCATAGACCACAGTTACAGAATGACCTGTGAAACCACAGGGGCAGAGCCTAATTATTATATAGGTACAATGACACCTATTGAATACATAGCTGGGTTAACTACTGCCGAGATTACAGAAATTATTGTCCCTGGCGAAGATACGGAGGGAACGGAAGATTTAAGGCGAAGGTATTTTAACAGCTTTGATAATCAAGCTTTTGGTGGCAATCGTGAGGACTATATTCAAAAAGTAACAGCAATTCAAGGTGTTGGAGGTTGTAAGGTTTACAGGGCTTGGAACGGTGGTGGCACAGTGAAGCTAGTAATTATCAACAGCGATTACGGCGTACCAAGTCCCGACCTTGTGACAGAGGTACAGACAGCAATAGACCCTACTGTAAACGCAGGGGAGGGGTTAGGCATTGCGCCTTTAGACCATGTGGTTACCGTGGTGGGTGCCAGTGAACAGGCTATCGACATTGCAACAACCATAACCTATGCTTCAGGCTGGGATTTTGAAGAAGCAGAGCCCTATATTCAAGCTATAATAGATACTTATTTCTTGGAACTCAACAAAACTTGGCAAGATGCAGACAATATTATTGTTAGGATTTCACAGATAGAATCAAGGCTTTTGGATTTAGATGCTGTTTTAGATATTTCCGATACTACCATTAACGGCAGTGCCTCTAATTATGTGGTGGATACAAATTCAATTGTAGTAAGGGGGACTGTAAGTGGCTAATATCGAAAGCTATTATCCTGATATTTTAAAGGAAGTAAGAGAGTTTCAAGCATTGGCGGCGGCTGAAAACCCCGAAATGCAGTTGGTTTACACTGCAATTGAGGACGTTATGGACGAACAGTTTATAAATACTGCCAAAAACTACGGTGTGGCAAGGCTTGAAAAGATTGTGGGTATTACCTCAAAGGCTACAGATACTTTGGAAGAAAGGAAATTTAGGGTAATGGCAAAGTACAACGAAGATGTACCCTACACCGTTCCTAAGTTAAATGAATTGCTGACCACTTTATGCGGAACCGATGGATATACCTTGGAGATTAACAACGGAGCATTCACCCTAAAAGTAAAGGTTGCCCTTACCAGCAAGAAAAACAAGAATGCTGTTTCAGAACTTTTGGAAAGGGTTACCCCTATGAACATGGTGTTAAGTGTAGAACTGATGTACAACCAGTGGCAGACGGTAACGGGTCTTACATGGGGCAGTGCAAGCAGTATGACTTGGGACGAAATAAGAGAGGAGGCGATAAGTGTTGGCTAGTTATACAACTAATTACAATTTAAAAAAGCCAGAGGGTACGGATTTTATTAATGTGCAGGATTTAAACGACAATGCAGATAAAATTGATACTGCGATTAAAGCCTCAGAAAGTGCAGGCATTGCAAAGGTAACAGGGGCAACCCAAGGCAACATGGCGCAGTTTACGTCTACTGGAGAGATTGAGGACAGCGGACTTAAATTCAGTATTTACAACGGCGGTCTTAGGGTTACCTATGACGATGGATTATAAGAGAGGTGATGAAAAATGGCACAAGTAAATATTGATGTGGCAAAAGAGGCAAGTGTGCAGGCGGTTAATACAAAAGTTGGAACATCCAGTGATACTGCAAGCAGTACGCCAACAACAGTTTTTGCAGGCATAAAAGGGTTAATAGCGTGGTTTACAGGTGTGTGGACGGCGGCAAGGGCTGGGTATGTGGATACCATTAACGCAAACACAGCAGTAAATAATACGGCTAATAAAACAGGTACGTTATCACAAAAGGAAAGTTATGGGATTGGTTTATTGGAAAACGGTACTTATGGGTTAAGTGCTTTAAAAACAGCAATTGCAAGTAATTTTGTTGTAAAGAGTGTCCAACGATTGACAATTACAAGTACTGAATACGCAAGTACTATATCGTTAAATATATCAACAGTTACACCAAGTAAATGTATAGTGTTAATAGACGGTATTATACCATATAGCGGAATTGGATATCCCCCGTTTATTTCTAGCTTTACAAGCTCGACAATAACATTTAGTTGTGGACAAAAATTTAACAGTGGAAATATATTCAGTTGTCAAATTTTAGAATATTATTAAGGGGTGATTAAATGTTTAGATATGCACAGATAGATGAAAATGGAATTGTTGTTAGTGACAGCCGCTTAAGTGGTGAAGTTATTGCCAACAACATGATTGCGATTGCAGAAAATTTTGACGTAGCAAATAAAAAATATGTTAATGGTGAGTGGGTGGAGTACACGCCAGAGCCTATTGTGGAAGTGCCAACAGAGCAGGAATTGGTTAATGCAGAAATGTTACTTAACCAAGTAACGCAAGATGCAAGGCTTAATGCAATTGATGAAACATTAGCAGTCGTTTTGTTAAATTCAACAGGAGGCGATTTAAGTGTTTAAGGTGGTAAAAAGATATTATGTTTTAAAGATTTATTCAAATGACAACGTAAAGATTTTTGTAATTGCCAAAAGACTTACAGCGGAACAATATAAGTTAATCACTGGTGAGGTTTACACAGCTTAAATTAAATATTATTACAGT
>JBFWMT010000072.1:0-10126 GCA_050251415.1 Anaerotignaceae bacterium
GATTTGAAGAGATAAAGGCGATAATAGACGGAGTTGAGTTAAAGGAAAAAATAGGAGTATGCCTTGATACATGTCATGTTCATGATGCTGGGTACGATATAGTTAATGATTTGAATGGCGTTGTTGAGGAATTTGACAGGGTTATAGGCATTAACTATCTTAAAGCCATACATCTTAATGACAGCATGAATATATGCAAAAGCCACAAGGATAGGCATGAAAAAATAGGTAAGGGTGAAATAGGGCTGAATGCGTTGGCGGCGGTTATAAATCATCCAAGGTTAAGGCATTTGCCTTTTTATTTAGAAACGCCTAACGAGATTGAAGGATACAAGGAAGAAATAAAGGTTTTAAGAGGTTTATATAAGTAATAAATAATACTGTATACAAAAAAAGGTGCAGAAATAAATCTGCACCTTTTACATGTACAATAAAGAAATTTTTAATTATTTACCTGTGAAAACTGCTTTTCTCTTTTCAAGGAAAGCGCCAACGCCTTCAACTTTATCTGCTGTTGAGAAAAGAAGACCTGTAACATCTCTTTCAAGCTCAAGTGCATCGTCAAGATCCATTTCTTTGCCTTTGTTGATTGCAACTTTACACATAGAAACAGCTTTAGGAGCTTTTGTAAGGATGGTAGCCATCATTTCTTTAGCTGCTGCAATTAATTCTTCAGGTGCTACAACTTTGTTTACAAGGCCAATTCTGTAAGCTTCTTCAGCATTAACATTTTTAGCTGTAAAAATCATTTCTTTAGCATAGCCATAACCAACAAGTCTTGTTAATCTCTGTGTACCACCAAAACATGGCATAATACCAAGGTTTACTTCAGGCTGACCAAATACTGCTTTTGTGCTTGCAATTCTGATGTCACAAGCCATAGCAACTTCGTTACCGCCACCAAGAGCATAGCCATTCACAGCTGCGATAACAGGTTTTTCAAGTTTTTCAATAGCTGTGCAAGCAGCTTGTCCAAGTTCAGAACAATCTCTGCCGCCCAAAGCGTCAAGTGGAACAAACTGAGAAATATCAGCGCCAGCAACAAATGCTTTTTCGCCTGCGCCAGTGATTATAACACCGTTGATAGAATCATCTTTACCGATGCATTCCATTACTGTAACGATTTCTGCAAGAAATTCGGCATTTAATGCATTAAGTGCTTTAGGTCTGTTCATTGTTACCATTGCTACACTGCCCTCAACCTCGATAAGCATGTTGTTGATTGAGTCTTTAAGTTCCATTAATTTCATTTGGATTTCCCCCTTAAGATTTTTTTGTTGCATTTAGCAACTGTTACACTGCAATTACCATTATAAGACGAGTGTCAATAAAAATCAATAATATAAGTGATTTTTTTGGAATAAAATTACAAAGAAATGTAAAAAAGGGTGTGGGGTTTTAGGATGAAACACAATAAGAGTATGTTTATGTTTTTAATATTTGTAATTATTGTATGTATTTATAATAATTACAAAAGCACTCAAATTGCTGTAAATACAATGCTTTGGGTGGATAGGCGTGTGGTTGTGATAGACGCAGGGCACGGGGGATGGGACCCTGGTAAGGCTGGAAAATCAGGGGAGAATGAAAAAGATATAAATTTGGAAATTGCAAAGAAACTACAAATTTTATTGGAGACAGGCGGAGCAACTGTAGTTATAAGCAGAGATGCAGACGAGGCGCTGGGAGATAGTAAACGCAAAGATATGAAAGAAAGAAAGGCAACAGCTGAAGGGGCGGAGGCGGATATACTTATAAGTATACACCAAAACTCTTTTCCACAGGCAGGAGTAAAGGGCGCACAGGTGTTTTACTACAATGGCTCTGAGGAGGGGAAAAAGTTATCCCAATACATACAAGCACGAATAAAAAGTGATTTGGATAATACAAATCAACGGCAGGCAAAGGCAAACACTGATTATTACATACTAAAAAATATTTTAATACCTACAGCGTTGGTGGAGTGCGGTTTTTTATCAAACCCAAATGAAGAGGGACTGTTAAATACTGAAGAATACCAACAAAAGGTAGCGTGGAGCATCTATTTAGGTATAGAGGATTATTTTGAGGAATGCGGCAAAAACTAATTTTGTTTACAGAAGCTATAAAAAATTATATACTATATGAAGATGCATACAGATTTATTTGAAGAAAGAGGTACAATATGAGTATTATAAGCTTTACGGAAATTGGAATAAGTGATGAGCTTACAAATGGACTTAGCAAACAGGGCATTGAAATGCCAACTGACATACAAATGAAGGTTATTCCTGAAATAATGCAGGGAGTAGATGTTATTGCAAAAAGTGAAACAGGTTCGGGGAAAACCCTTGCTTACCTTTTGCCGATATTTATGAGGGTAGATACTAAGCTTAGAAGCACACAGGCAATAATTATAACCCCTACCCACGAACTTGCAGTGCAGGTGAATAAGCAGGCGCAGATTTTGGCGGAAAACGCTGGAGTGGATGTTAGAAGTGCGCTGATAATAGGCGGTGCAAGTATAACTCGTCAGCTTGATAAGTTAAAGGAAAAGCCACAGATCATTATTGGCTCGGCAGGGCGAATACTGGATTTAATTAAAAAGAAAAAAATACAGGCACACACCTGTAAAATAATTGTAGTTGATGAAGCAGACAGAATGATGGATAACCTTAATATAAACGACGTTAAGGCGGTTATTAAAACAACCCTTGCAACCCAAAGACAAATTGTTTTGCTTTCGGCATCAATTAACGAGGAAACAAAAAAAGCTGCTGCAAAGATAATGAGTGAACCCAAAGTAGTTGAAAAGGAAAAAGGTATTTTGCCTAAAAATATTGAGCATTACTATATTTTGGCAGAGGCAAGGGACAAAATTGTAGTTTTAAGAAAGATTATGGCAGGGCTTAAGCCTGAACACGTTATTGTGTTTATAAATAACCCCAACAATATTGATACAATGGTTGAAAAGCTTAATTTCCATGGTCTTAAAGCGGATGGAATTTATGGCACTGCGCACAAAAATGACCGTAAAAATGCTATGGATAGTTTCCGTGAGGGCAGAATAAACATACTTGTTGCCTCTGATATAGGGGCAAGAGGGCTGGATTTTGATGGTGTTGAAATAGTAGTGAACTTAGACATTTCAGAAGAACCAGTATATTATCAGCACAGAGCAGGAAGAACAGGAAGAAACGGTGCAGGCGGCATGGTTATTTCGGTTGTTACAGATTTCGAGAAAAAATGGCTTAATAGATATGAGAGAGAATTTGACATTAAGGTTACGGAAAAAATCATGTCTTATGGCAACCTTGAGGATTTAAATCCTAAAAGAAGTGGAAAACCTAGTGTAAAAACCATAAAAAAACCAGGAAAAGTAACAAAGACCACTGAAAAGAAAAAAAAATAATTGTTTTATTTCTTTGTTTGGTATACTATTTATGTTGGATTAAATAACCTACAAAAGGGGGATAACAAAAATGAACGATGAAAAAAATGAATGCGGATGCGGTTGTGACCACGACCACGAACATGAAGAAATGGAAACAATGATACTTACACTTGATGATGATACTGAACTTGAATGTGGCATTATTGGTGTGTTTGAGGTAGAGGGTAAGGATTATATTGCACTTCTTCCTACAGAAGAAGAGAATGTTCTTATTTACGAGTACAAGGAAACAGATGATGACGTTGAGCTTGGAATGATTGAAGATGATGATTTATTTGAAAAAGTAAGCGCAGCTTTCAATGAAATTTGGGACGAAGAAGACTGCGAAGACGAAGAGTAAAACGTTAGAAATAGACCTTGATGGCTTTGCCCTCAAACACCCACAAGGGTATGGTCAGCACTTTGCTTTGCAAAGCTATCCTGCGGAAAGATGGCACTTCTTTGCCATTGCCACCTTGACCCATCTACAACCGCATAAATATGCGGTTGTAATAAAAGTTTTTGGTCTTGCTTTTTTCAAAAAGCAAGTGGGTTTGGGCAACGCCCAAGGTTTTTTGACAGCATAATACCTTGGGAAAAAATCCCAAGGTATTATTTTTTTACAAAAACATATCGGCAAAGCTTTTAGCGGCGTGGCTTAAAGCCACATTTTTAAGCTTAACAAGACCTATACTACGTTTTGGCAAGGGAGGCGTGATAGGTATTTCAAAAAGCTGTTCGTTATCAATTTGACCCTTTGTAAAATCTCGTATGGCAAAGGTAAGGCCTAGATTTATTTTGGCAAAATCCAACAGTAAATCACTGCTTCCAAGTTCAATAATAGGTTTAAGCACAACACCGTTTTTTTGCGCAAAGGCATCTAAAAATCTTCGTGAATTACTTAAATCCTCCAAAAGCAAAAGAGGGTAATTATCTATATTTTTAAGCTTTATACCGCTTCTTGCAATATCCTTATAGTTAGAACCGCCTACAAGGCAATCTTGTATGGTTTTAAAGGGTACAATCTCCAAATCATTATCTTTTTGTATAGGCAAATTTATAAAGCAAAGGTCTACAATACCGCTTTTTAAAAGACGCAGGGATTCATAAGTGGTTTTATTTGTAACCTTAATATTTATATTTGGATTATTGGTATTATATTTTTCTAAATAGGGCATAAGCAGGTTGGCAATAACGGTGTCGCTTGCACCTATTTTTATTTCGCCCGTTTTAAGGTTAACCATTTCAAGGTATTTATTTTCTGCTGTTTTAATAAGGGTAAGTGCTTGTTCAAGATATTCGTACAAAACACTACCCTCGGGGGTTGTGCGAACTCCCTTTGTGGTACGTACCAAAAGTGGAGCACCCATTCGGTCTTCCAATTGGCGTATGGACATACTTACTGCTGGCTGAGAAATAAAAAGCTCCTTTGCGGCAGATGACATATTGCCTGATTTTACTACAACACAAAAAATTTTATATAAATCCAGAGGAATATCTCTGTCCATTTATAAGCCCCCTTAATAAACTCAATATAAAAACAGTTGATACTGAACGTTTTCAATATCAACTGTAATTATAATACTTATTATGTAGTTTATCAACAATTATTGTTATAATGTGCCCTTAAGACCTATTTCCTCGGCACATTCTCTCATACCCATTATTACCTCGTTTATAACGTAATCCAAATCCTTATCAATCATTGCACAGCCTTTTTCTATAATACTGCGGTCTACACCTGCGGCAAAACTTTGGGTTTTATATTTTTTCTTAACACTTTTAAGTTCAATGTCCAACACACTTTTAGATGGTCGCATAAGGCATGCGGCCGTAACAAGACCTGTAAGCTCATCTATGGTAAAAAGAATTTTTTCCATTTTGTGTGTGGGCTCAACATCACAGCAAATGCCCCAGCCGTGGCTAGCAACTGCATGAATATATTCCTCGTCAATATTACGTTCTTTCATTATTTCCATTGCTTTAACACAGTGTTGGTCTGGGTATTTTTCATAGTCTAAATCGTGAAGTAAGCCAACTATGCCCCATTTATCAACGTCTTCACCCTCCAGGGCTGCAAAATGACGCATAACACCTTCAACTGTAAGGGCATGTTTTAAAAGGGCATCATTTTGGTTAAATTCGCAAAGCAATTTCCATGCTTCATCTCTGCTTGGTTTAATACTCATTGTAAATTCCTCCTTTAAAGTTCTAATTTTCTAAGACTTTGGGCAGCCACAAAAACATCCTCTGCACCCATAATACCAGATGAAACTGCAACCCCTGCAAGGCCTATGCCTTTAAGCAGGTGTGCATTTTCCACAGTGATGCCACCTATGGCAACGACGGGGATGGACACGCTTTCAACTATTTCTTTAAGGGCTTGTATGGTAAGAGGCTTTGCATCAGCTTTGGTGGTTGTACCAAAAACAGCGCCAACGCCAAGGTAGTCTGCACCCATTTTTTCCGCCTCCTGTGAAAGGGCAACGGTGTTTGCAGTTACACCCAAAATTTTACTGTAGTCCTTACGCATTATGCGTCGTCCGTCACGTACAGCAATATCCTTTTGCCCTACATGCAGTCCGTCTGCTTTAGAGTCAAAGGCAATATCCATTCTATCGTTAATGATAAGGGGGACATTGTATTTTTGTGTAAGCTGTTTAAGCCTATTTGCCTTTTTTAAAAAATCAGGTGTTTCCAGCATTTTTTCCCTAAGCTGAACGATAGTAACACCGCCTTTAAGGGCTTGCTCAACCACTTCAAAAAAATCTCTGCCATTTAGGGCATTATTATCGGTTACAAGGTAAACCTTTAGATCATCCTTATTCAAAAAAAATTCCTTCTTCCTTAACTTCTTCGCTATGCAAAGCATAAAGTGCGTTTATAAGCTTAATTTTGAAATCTGCTGGGCCGTCGCAGTCTTTTGCGGCTTTTTCACCACAAATATTCATTGCATAAATGGCACAGGCGGTTGCAAGGAAGGTGTCTTTTTCCACAGCACAAAATGCCCCGATTACCGATGATGTCATGCAACCAGCACCACTGATATAGGTAAACATTTCAGTTCCTCGGTTAATTTTAATAAGGCGTGTGCCATTGGTTATTACATCAACCTTACCAGTAACGGCAACAACTGTATTGATGCTGTGGGCAAAAGCCTTAATTGCATCTATGTTGGCGGTATGTATGGTTTCTGAGGAGTCTATCACCTTGTTTTGGCTTATGCCAAGACCTGCAAGGGTTTTTATTTCAGAGGCATTGCCCTTAACAATAGATGGAGATACTTCGTTAAAAAGCTGTTTAATTCCATTTTGCCTAAAAGGAGTTGCTCCAATGCCAACAGGGTCTATAACTACAGGAATATTAAGGCTGTTGGCAGTTTTGCCTGACAGTGTGACTGCATCATACCTTGAGGCGTCAGGCGTGCCAAGGTTAAGCACAAGTGCATTGGAAAGAGATGTTATTTCCACAACTTCATCTTTATTATACGCCATCACAGGGGATGCGCCAAGAGCGGTTGTAATATTTGCACAATCATTTATGGTTACAAAATTTGTTATGTGGTGTATAACAGGTTTTGTTTTGCGTATATTTTTAAGTATGCAATTAAGCTTAGCTGAAAAATCAGTCATTTATCATCCCGGCCTTTTTGTAAAGTGAATAAAAATGGTTGGTTGGGCCTACGCCTTTACCTATTGAAAATGAATGCTCAATGGCAATAGAAATATATTCCTTTGCATTTTTTATTGAGTCTTCTACACTAAGACCATTTGCAAGGTTAGAGGCAATGGCTGAGGAAATGGTACAGCCTGTGCCATGGGTGTTTTTAGTGTCAAAGCGTTTGCCGTTTAAAATGGTTATTTTTTCGCCATCAAAAAGTATGTCTGTTGCATCGTTTTCTAAATGTCCGCCTTTAACAAACACATTTTTTGCGCCCATTTTGTGTATTTTTCTTGCCGCCTCTTTCATAATCTCAATTGTGTCTATTTTCATACCTGTAATTACCTCTGCTTCAGGTAGATTTGGGGTAAGAACAGTTGCAAGGGGAATAAGGCGGTTTATAAGTGCGTCCTTTGCCTGTGGTTGAAGAAGGTCAAAGCCGCTTTTTGAAATCATAACGGGGTCTATAACCACATTTTTTGGCTTGTACTGCTCCAGCTTATCAGCAATGGCATTTATTGTTTCAATTTGGCTTACCATTCCCACTTTAACTGCGGCAACGTCAATATCGGTAAAAATAGCATCAATTTGTGCGGAAATGATTTCGGGTGTAATATCTTGACAGCCAAAAACGCCTTGTGTATTTTGAACGGTAACGGCTGTAATTACGCTCATTCCGTAAGTGCCATGGGCACAAAAGGTTTTAAGGTCTGCTTGTATGCCTGCACCACCGCAAGTATCACTGCCTGCAATTGTTAGTACGTTTTTCATAATTAATATCTCTCCCTTATACTACTCCATTTTTTTACCAAGGTTTAAAACCTCACTAGATTTTAAAATTATGTAAGCAATAACTGCACCGCCGAAACTACTTAAAAAGAACGGAAACACATAAAGCAATGCACCTGAACTTTTGCCCATCAAAAGCCTTGCAATAGGCACGGCAATAATTGCGCCTAAAACACCTGTGCCGAATACTTCTCCAACTACAGCACCTAACTTGTTTTTGGTGTGTTTGTAAACAAAAGCTGCAAGAAAAGCGCCAACCATGCTGCCAGGAAAAGCAAGTAACGTGCCTGTACCCAACAGGTTTCGTCCCAGCGCAATGCAAAATGCAGTAAGCACTGCGTAGGCAGGGCCTAAAAGCACAGCGCATATTACGTTTATTGCGTGCTGAACAGGCATACATTTTGCGGCACCGATTGGAATGTAAATTACTGTACCTGCAAGGATACCAATTGCCACAAACATGGCGGAAATAGTGAGTTTTTTCGTTTTCATATAAATACCTCTTTTCAATTATTTGTGCAGAGGAGGGTTATTGGTACAAAAAAACACAGCTAAAAAAATCGCTGTGCCATAATTTTGCTTCCCTACGACGGTATTAACCGTATCAGGTAAAAAAGAGTTGAAAAGCTTCTCTCAGCCGTAAAACGGCACCCCTAGCACATGTTTTAAGTTTTATTAAGTTTACCACTATTAAAAATAAAAATCAATTATATTATAATTACTTTTATAAAAACATTTTTTGTATATATTATGGTTTTCTTAATATTATATTAAAATACAAAGGTTCCATTGAAGCAAAGACGATATTGATATACAATGTATTAATTAAAGTTATGTGCTTATAACTTAAATATTAGCGTAAGCACAGCTTGTTTTTATTTTGAATTCATTTGGGAGGAAATATTGATGACAGAATTTTTTAAAGCAGTGCTTTTTGGCATAGTGGAGGGAATAACAGAGTGGCTGCCCATAAGCAGTACAGGACACATGATTTTGCTTAACGAATTTATAACATTGAATGTAAGCAAAAGTTTTTGGGAGATGTTTCAGGTTGTTATTCAACTTGGGGCAATACTTGCCGTTGTGATGCTATACTGGAACAAGCTGTGGCCTTTTACAAGAAAAAACGGACAAATAAAAATAAAACAAAGTACATTTTTTATGTGGTGCAAAATAGTTGTGGCGTGCATACCAGCAGCAGTTGTTGGGTTGTTGTTCGATGATAAAATAAATGAATTATTCTATAACTACCAAACAGTTGCTATTTCTCTTATAGTGTTCGGCATTATGTTTATTGCAATAGAAAACAAAAACAAATATATTAAGCCGCACATAAATAGCATTAATGAAATTACATTTAACACAGCCTTTATTATTGGGCTTTTTCAGCTTATTGCGGCAGTTTTTCCAGGAACATCACGCTCTGGAGCTACTATTGTGGGTGCGTTGCTAATTGGTGTATCTCGTGTGGTGGCGGCAGAATTTACTTTCTTTTTGGCAGTACCAGTTATGTTTGGGGCAAGTCTTATAAAAATTTTAAAATTTGGCGCAACATTTACAGGCGCAGAGGCTATGATTTTGATAACAGGAATGATTGTGGCATTTGTTGTATCTGTTTTGGCAATTAAATTTTTAATGGGATATATTAAAAAACACGATTTTAAGGTGTTCGGATGGTACAGAATAATACTAGGCGTACTAATACTTGGTTATTTTATATTTACATAATGGTAAGTGCCGTAGGTGGAAAACACTAGCGGCTTTATTTTTTTATTGACAATATAAAATACATATAGTAATATAAACATATGAGCACTTATTCATATTAGGAAGGAAGATTGACAATGGAGGAAAAACACTGCGCTATGTGTCAAAGCACTATGCAGGGGATTGATGATAACTTAAAAGAAGAGTTTATATATGATGTTGCAGATTTTTTTAAAGTTTTCGGAGATTCCACAAGAATAAAGCTTTTACATTTGTTATTGGAAAAAGAAATGTGCGTAGGAGATATTGCTGATAAGCTAGATATGACGCAATCAGCGGTTTCCCACCAACTTAGGGTACTTAGGCAGAGTGAGTTGGTAAAGTATCGGAAGGAAGGTAAAACAGTTTACTATTCTTTAGATGACAGCCATGTGGAAAATGTACTTAGACAGGGAATTGGACATATTAAACATAAAAAAGGATATTAAAAAACGATTGAGAATTATTTATAGCTAAATTTTTGTAGAATATATGAACAGTTGTTCATAAAAACAAATA
>JBFWMT010000073.1:0-9908 GCA_050251415.1 Anaerotignaceae bacterium
CTGCTGCTGGAGCCTCTGCTGCTGGAGTTTCTGCTGCTGGAGCTGCTTCTTCTTTTTTTGCACAACCTGCAAATGCTGCTGTACACATAACTGCTGCCATTGTAATTGCTAAAACTTTCTTCTTCATTGAATGTTATCCCCCTTGTAATAAGTTATAGAATTTTGGGCACAATTTAAGCAATTGCACTTATGAAATAAAATACAAAACTGCAAAAATTGTCCACACTTTCCTGCGTAGATAATGTAGCACCAAAAATACGATGTGTCAAGCAATAAAATTGGGTTATTAATTATATAAAAAAATAAGCATAATGGTTATTTATGTACATAAATATGATTTTTTATGCATTAAATTATAGTTGTTTTGATGTTTTTGACAATGATATTCGGTAATGCCGACATTAATTATGTTTAATATTGCTGATTTTAAAATGGAAAAATATTGATTTGGACGAATATATAATATGGAGGAATCACTATACTTTTGTAGATTTGTATTTAGAAAACAGAAAAAGTCCCCAAATATTAGGGACTTTTTCATGCTTTGAGGGCTTTATTTTAGGAGTTTTAACTTAAAAACTGCTACTGTTTTTAAGCAAAATTTTATAGTAAAACAATACTTAATAGCATTATTTTGCTGTTGCAATTACTTCTTGAACTCTACTGTAAACGTCAGGTGAAACAAATCCTGCACCATCCTTGATATATTCATCGTAAATAGACTTTGTTGCTTCTTTAAAGAGAGCTTTGTCAGGGTCATTAATTTCCATACCGTTTGCAGTAAGGTTTTCAAGGCCTGATACATTCTGAGCGTCAATTTGTTCTCTTTGATATGGTTTAGCTTCTTCAGCAGATTCCAATACAATTGTTTGAAGGTCAGCTGGAAGTGAGCTGAAATAATCCATTCCTATAAATACAGGTGCAGGGGAGAATAAGTGACCGGTTAATGATGTATATTTTTGAACTTCATAAAACTTATTTGTATCTATGATTGGAACAGGGTTTTCTTGCCCGTCAATTGTACCTTGCTGTAAAGCTGTAAAAACTTCACCCATAGCCATAGGTGTTGGGTCTGCGCCCATTGCCTGGAATGCTGCCATGTGCATCTGGTTTTCCATTGTTCTAATCTTCATACCTTTAAGGTCTTCAGGTTTTTCAATAGGTTTTTTGCTGTTTGTAATATTTCTGAAACCATTTTCAAACCATGTAAGGCCTATAAGACCTTGGTCTTTAACTGAATTAAGAATTTCTTCACCAACTTCGCTATCTAAAACAGCTCTTGCTTGCTCAGTTGTTTCGAAAAGGAAAGGAAGGTCAAATACTAAGAACATATCTGTAAAGCCTGAAAGTGGTGCAGTTGAAATACATGTAATTTGAACAGATCCAAGCTGAAGACCTTCGATAAGGTCACGTTCACTGCCAAGCTGTGCATTACCAAAAACATCAAGTGAAAGTTGTCCATTGGATTTTTCTTTCATAAGGTCGCCCATTTTTACTAATCCAAGGTTGTAAGGATGCGCATCTGGAAGAGTATGACCTGCAATGAGGTTATAAGTCGCATCGCTTGGTGCACTATCTGTAGAGGTATCTGCAGATGGATCGCTAGTAGTTGCAGATTTTTCATCGGTAGATGCAGGTTCTTCTGTTTTTGTTGAACCGCAACCTGTTATTGCTGAAACAGTAAGTGCGCTCATTAGTAATAATGCCAAGAATTTCTTTTTCATAATTGTATTGCCTCCTGATATATTATTATGTAAGTGTGTAAACTGAAAATGTTAAATTAATAACGAAAATTAAAAATCTTATTGATCTGGTGGTATGATAACCAGACCGATAATGGCGCTAACTATTGGTTTTTTTGAAAACATAGTTAGATTTTCGCATAAATTCTATAATTAATTTTCGATTATTAATTCATTTTCCGTTCCATATAGAAAATAGTAGCATACTATTAATCAATATGTCAAGAAATGACATTGTTAAAAAATCTTGTATTTATGAACAAACAATGACATAATATAAACAAAAAATGTATAAAAGTTTAGCGCGTTGTATACGATTATAATACATTTTTTATAATGGAAATTCTAGAAAAGATTGAAAATAAAATTATTAATATATTTTAGCAGGTTTATTAGATTGAATTTGTTTAATTATATGGTTTTATACATAAACATACGAGGACATATTTAACAATTGAGAAGTGCTGTTGGTTTTATATAAGGGAAAAATCATTTTTTATTAAGTTAACCGAAGTGGATTATTGCATAATAACGCCCAAAAGAAAAAACTTTTGGGCGGCTATGGGTTGTAATATTTATTTTATATCATTATAAAAACTAGTTGCTTCAAATTCTGAATTAAGATTAAGGTAATGGGCAACTGTTTTACCTAAATCTGCAAAGGTTTTACGTGTACCAAGGTTAATGCCAGCTTTAATACTTTTGCCATATGCTAAAACAGGCACGTATTCACGTGAATGGTCTGTACTTGGCGTGGTAGGGTCGCAACCATGGTCAGCAGTTATAAACAATATGTCATCCTTTTTAAGTGCAGACAAAATATCTGGCAGACGTTTATCAAAGGCTTCAAGAGCTTTTGCGTAACCCTCAACATCATTTCGATGCCCGTAAATCATGTCATAATCAACAAGATTTGTAAAAAGTATTCCTTCGAAGTCCTGCTTAATATATTCTAAGGTTGCCTCAATACCGTCTTCATTATTGGTTGTATGGTTTGAGGTGGTAATGCCTTGGTTTTCAAATATGTCTTCAATTTTACCAACGGCGGCAACAGCCATGCCTTTTTCTTTTGCGTAGTCCAAAATTGTTTTTGAAGTTGGAGGAAGAGAAAAGTCCTTACGATTTTTTGTGCGCGTGTAATTTCCGCTTGTGCCTGTAAACGGACGTGCAATTACACGAGCAACACCATATTTACCATTAAGAATTTTTCTGGCAATTTTACATATTTCGTAAAGCTTTTCTACTGGAACAACATCTTCGTGGGCGGCAATTTGAAAAACGCTATCGGCGGAAGTATAAACAATCGGATAGCCACTTTTTAGGTGTTCATCGCCAAGGGTATTTATTATTTCTGTTCCAGAGGCTTTAAGGTTACCTAAAAAGCCAAAGCCTGTTTCGCCTTCAAGTTTCCCCATAATCTCTGCTGGAAATCCATTTTCTGAAAAAGTGGGGAAGGGTTCGCTTGTAATTATTCCGCCTATTTCCCAGTGACCTGTGGTGGTGTCTTTGCCTATGGATGCCTCTGCCATTTTACCGTAACAGCCTATAGGTGCATCAACCTTGCCAAGAATCGCAATTTCATCACCGTCAATATTGCCAAGGCCAAGACTGCAAAGATTTGGCAGGCTTAGGTTTGGAATTGCCTTTTTGATGTTAACAAGAGTATTGCTTCCTTCATCTCCAAAAGTTGCGGCATCAGGCAGTTCGCCAATACCAACACTGTCTAAAACAATAATAATAGCTCTTTTCATTTTAATCGCCTCCTATATAATGTCTAAAATTAACGGTGGTGCTTGGGGATTATTTTCACATGTATAAATAGCTTGTTTTAAATATGATAATGCAGTTTGGCATTTCTCTTTCGATGATGAAAAAACGGTTGCTATGGTGTCGCCAATATTAACATAGTCACCTATGCGAACTTTCATTATTATGCCTGCACCGTAATTTATTGTATCAGTTTTTTCTTTTCTGCCAGCGCCTGTTTCTACTGACGCACGGCCAATAAGGGCGGTATCCATTTTTTCTATAAAACCACTTTTTTCAGCCTTTAGAGATAGAGAATGCGTACATTGTTGAAAAAGAGAATAATCGTCACATACATTTGGGTTGCCGTTTTGCTGAACAATAAGTTCACGGAATTTTTCAAGACCTTTACCGTTTTTAATATTCTCCGTAAGCAGTGCACGCCCTTCTTCAACAGTTTTAACCCTGTTTGCGTTTATAAGCATGTATGCACCAAGGGTAAGGGATACCTCAAGTAAGTCGCCTTGTACATTGCCTTTAAGTATTTCTATAGCCTCTATAACTTCCAATGCGTTGCCAATATTTTGTCCAAGAGGCTGTTCCATGCTTGTTATTACAGCAGTTACACGGCGGTTAATAGCCTTGCCAATTTCACACATTTGCTTTGCTAGCTCTTTTGCAGATTCATAGTCTTTCATAAAAGCACCACTGCCACATTTCACATCAAGAACAATGGCATCTGCACCTGCGGCAATTTTTTTGCTCATAATACTGCCAACAATTAGGGGCATACTATCCACAGTTCCTGTTACATCCCGCATGGCATAAAGTTTTTTATCGGCAGGGGTAAGATTTTCGCTTTGGCTCATAATTACTATTTTGCTTTGGTTTACAAATTTAATTGCATTATCTTTGGAAACCGAAACATTAAAACCTGGTATTGCTTCAAGTTTATCCAGCGTTCCACCTGAAAACCCAAGGCCACGGCCGCTCATTTTAACTACAGGTACACCTGTGGAGGCAACAAGAGGTGCAAGAATAAGTGTTGTGGTGTCAGCAACACCTCCTGTGGAGTGCTTATCCACCTTTATTCCTTTTATGCCAGAAAGGTCATAGGTTTCACCAGAATAGGTCATTGCTTGGGTAAGTATGGCGGTTTCTTCAGTATCAAGGGGATTAAAAAACATTGCCATTAGCATTGCCGAAACTTGATAATCAGCAATGGTTTCATGGGTAACTCCGTCTATAAAAAAATCAATTTCTTCTTTTGTAAGTTTTCCACCATCACGCTTTTTTATAATTAAATCTACAATATTCATTGAAAACCTCCTTTGAAAACTAATTTATTAATTACAGTATACAGCTATTTTCATATTTTGGAAACATAAATAATACTATATAAAAGCAATGTATGTTTGTACAAAAGGAGGATAAAAAATGATGGTAATAAGGGCTTTTAGAATCAGAAAAAAATTTTTACGGCTTTTAATGGTGGTGCTGGTTTTTGCCGTTGCAAGTTTAATAGCTGTTTGCAAAAACCCGAAGTATGAAACTGATGACGGGGATATATTTGCAATGGAAGAGGGCACGGAGGCAGCAAAAGAAATACTTGATGTTAAAGAGTTGCTTAAAACTGAAGTAACAGCAGATTTGAGTGGGGATTTACCCAAGGTACTAATTTTTCACAGTCATTCACAAGAAGAATATAGTGATGGTGGTACTGTTGTAGATGCAGGAGATATTTTGGCAGATGTTTTGGCACAGGAGTATGGTATAACAGTGGTGCATGATGTAAATGAATATGATATGGAAAATGGAGAAAGAAAAATTGATGGAAGCTATGAAAGGATGGAAACTGGAGTAAAAGAAATTCTGAAAAAATATCCTACAATTGAGGTGTGTATAGATTTGCACAGGGATTCGGCACAAGAGGGAATTGAAATGACCTGTGACATTGGCGGAAAAGATACAGCAAGGTTAATGCTTGTAAACGGCGTATGCACAGCACAAGATAGCGGTGAAAATCCATATATTAAGGAAAATTTAGCCTTAAGCCTTAAAATGTACAGTGCATTTAACGAAAATTACAATGGGCTTGCAAGAAGAATATATTTAAAGCCCTACAGGTATTCTACATTTATTAAGCCCAGAAGTCTTCTGGTAGAGGTAGGGTGCGAAAGCAATACCCTTGAGCAGGCACAAAATGCCATGTATCCACTTGCGGATATATTAATTAATGTGCTTGAGGAAAGTTGAAAAGTATGGTAAAATACTAAATTAGCTATTAGCTTTAAAAGCTGTAATATAAAGTGTTTGGGACTTATTTGAGGGCTTAACCTACGTAACCAAGGAGGAAATTGAATGTCTTTATCCAGACAGGAAAAAATAAGAAATTTTTGTATAGTTGCACATATTGACCATGGCAAAAGCACACTTGCCGACAGACTGATACAAAAAACAGGACTGCTTACAGAGCGAGAAATGCAGGAGCAGGTACTGGATAACATGGATTTGGAACGTGAAAGAGGTATTACCATTAAGGCACAGGCGGTGCGTCTTGTTCACAAGGCTAAAGACGGTAATGAGTATGTATTTAACCTTATAGATACACCGGGACATGTGGATTTTAATTACGAGGTTTCACGCAGTCTTGCGGCATGTGAAGGAGCTATTCTGGTTGTTGATGCGGCACAGGGAATTGAGGCACAGACCCTTGCCAACGTATACCTTGCAATTGATAACAATTTGGAGATTATGCCTGTTATTAACAAGGTGGATTTACCAAGTGCTGACCCTGATATGGTGATGCACGAAATCGAAGACATTCTTGGAATACCTGCTGAAGATGCGCCAAGAATTTCTGCAAAAAACGGACTTAATATTGAGGATGTTTTGGAGCAGATTGTTACACATGTACCAGCACCTACGGGAAACGAAGATGCACCTTTAAAGGCACTGATTTTTGATTCCGTTTACGACCAATATAAGGGCGTAATTGTTATTATGCGTGTGTTTGATGGAAGTGTTAAAAAAGGCACTAAGGTTCGCATGATGGCTACGGAAAAGGAATTTGAAATTGTTGAGGTTGGCTTCTTTGGGCCAGGGCGCTTTGTGCCTTGTGATGAGCTTAAAGCAGGGGACGTTGGCTATATGACGGCAAGTATTAAAAATGTTTCAGATACCCATGTTGGGGATACTATTACCGATGCAAACAACCAAACGGCACAGGCTTTCCCTGGGTACAAAAAAGTTAATCCTATGGTTTATTGTGGCGTTTTCCCTGCTGATGGTGCCAGATATGGTGACCTTAGGGATGCGCTAGACAAGCTTCAGCTTAATGATGCATCGTTATTTTTCGAGCCTGAAACCTCTGTGGCGTTGGGTTTTGGTTTCCGTTGCGGTTTCCTTGGGCTTTTGCATTTGGAAATTATACAGGAAAGACTTGAAAGGGAATTTAACCTTGACCTTGTAACAACTGCACCAAGTGTTATTTATAAAATTTACCTTACAGACGGCACGGATTATGAAATAAGCAACCCTAGCAATATGCCAGACCCTGCAAGAATACTTAAAATGGAAGAGCCTATTGTTAAAGCAGAAATAATTTTACCGAAGGACTACATTGGTGCAATAATGGAGCTTTGCCAGCAACGCCGTGGAGAATATGTAAGCATGGAATATTTGGATGACACAAGGGCACAGCTAATTTACCATTTACCTTTAAATGAAATTATTTATGACTTTTTTGATGTGTTGAAAAGCCGCAGCCGTGGCTATGCATCATTTGATTATACGCTTATAGGCTATGAGGAGTCGGAGCTTGTTAAGCTGGACATCCTTGTTAACCGTGAGATTGTGGATGCGCTGTCATTTATTGTACACAAGGAGTCATCTGTTGAGCGTGGAAGAAAGATTTGCGAAAAGCTTAAAAAGGAAATACCAAGGCATTTGTTTGAAATACCTATACAGGCAAGCATTGGCAGCAGAATTGTTGCAAGAAGTACAGTAAGTGCTATGCGTAAAGACGTGCTTGCAAAATGCTATGGCGGTGACATCAGCCGTAAGAGAAAGCTGTTGGAGAAACAGAAAGAGGGCAAGAAGCGTATGCGTCAGGTGGGCAATGTAGAAGTGCCACAGGCAGCGTTTATGAGTGTGTTGAAACTGGAAGAGGGATAGAATTACTAAATTAGGGGGTGATGGAATTGAAGCGGTTAAGTATGTATATCCATATTCCTTTTTGCAAGAAGAAATGCCTCTACTGCGATTTTCCGTCATTTTCAGGCTGCGAAAATATTTATGAAGATTACGTAAACAGCTTAGTATCCGAATTGCGTGACAATGCAAGCCAATACAATGAAAATGAGATTGGAACCGTTTTTATAGGTGGTGGAACACCAACAGTTTTACCGCCTAAACAATTGGGTAAATTATTGGATACAGCTTTAAACAGATATAATGTAAGAAGCGATGCGGAAATTACAATTGAAGCTAATCCAGGTACGGTAAATGCACAGGTTTTTAAAGAACTTAAAAGCATGTACATAAACCGCCTAAGTTTCGGCGTTCAGGCATGGCAAAATTCCTTGCTTACAAGCCTTGGGCGAATACACAGCAACGAAACCTTTGTAAATAATTTTTACGAGGCACGCGAAGCGGGGTTCAAAAATATAAGTTGTGACCTTATGTTTTCACTTCCAAACCAAACTCTTTCCCATTGGGAAGAAACATTGGAAAAAATTATGCGCCTTAACCCTGAACATATTTCAGCCTATAGCCTTATTATAGAGGAAGGTACCCCTTTTAAAGAAATGTATGACAAGGGAACAATTAAGGCTACTGATGAGGCGTTAGACAGAGAGATGTACTATTTAGCCAAGGAAATGCTAAAAGACAAAGGCTATAACCAGTATGAAATAAGCAATTTTGCAAAACAGGGGTTCGAAAGCCGCCACAACATTGTGTACTGGAATACAAAGGAATATTTAGGCTTTGGTCTTGGAGCTCATTCCTATGTACGTGGTGAGCGTTTTCACAACACCTATGCAATGGCTGATTATATTAATGCAAAGGGAAATATAATTAAGCTTAGAGAAAATATTGAAACACTAAGCAAAGAAGAAAAAATGGAGGAATTTATGTTTATGGGTCTTAGAATGACTGAAGGCATAAGCATAAGTGAATTTAAAAAACGCTTTAATACCGATGTTAAAGATATATTTAAAGACAGTGTTCAGTACCTTATTGACCAAAAACTTTTATATATAAATGAGGATAAACTTGCGCTAACAGATAAAGGGGTAGATGTAAGCAACTATGTTTTTGAAAAATTTATAATAAATTAACAATTATTTTTCAAATATCACTTGACAGTTATTGGGTTGAGTGATATTTTATTAATAGAAATTAGCACTCGAGTTAAGTGAGTGCTAACAAAGAACAAGAGGTGTGGCAGGTATGTCATTAAGTGAAAGAAAAGTAAAAATTTTGCAGGCTATCATAAATGACTACATTGCGACTGCAGAGCCTGTGGGTAGCAGAACCATTGCAAAAAAGTACGATTTTGGTTTAAGCTCTGCAACCATCAGAAACGAAATGAGCGACCTTGAAGAAATGGGGTTTATAATTCAACCTCATGCTTCATCAGGACGTATTCCTTCGGACTTAGGTTATAGACTTTATGTTGACAGCCTTATGCAGCAGAGGGATTTGGTAGAAAATGAAAAAAGTTTTTTGCATGGCATGATTTCAGAAAATGTAAATCAGATAGAGTACCTAATGGAGGAAACTGCAAAGATGCTTTCCGCCATGACAAATTACACCACAATAATTTCTGAACCTATTATAAAAAGTACACGCCTTAAAAAAATACACTACATGAGTTTGGATGATAAAAACGTAATGATTATAATTGCGGCAGAGGGGAATATAGTTAAAAATCATCTGGCGAAGGTGGATTATTTACCTAATGACGATGAGCTTTATAGCATATCGGGGGTTGTAAACCAATGCCTAGAGGGTCAGATTATGGAAAGCATAGAATTGGAAGCAATTGATATGCTTTACAAAAATCTTCCCGGCTATGATGAACTTATAATAGCAACCCTTAGAGCAATGGAAAAAACGGTTAAAAGCGCCGAAAATCTCCAACTTCATCTTAGTGGTGCAAAAAATATACTTGCTTTTCCGGAATTCAGCGATGTGCAAAAGGCTAAAAGTTTGATACAAACCTTGGAGGATAAGGAATGCCTTAAAAACCTTTTAACTGCAAAAACTGTTGATGGAGATGACGTGCAAATTTATATAGGCAACGAAAGTGGTATAGAAGAAATGAAGGATTGCAGTATCATAACCACAAGCTACAAATTTGCTGATAATATAACAGGAACAATTGGTATTTTGGGACCAACAAGAATGAATTAT
>JBFWMT010000074.1:0-9553 GCA_050251415.1 Anaerotignaceae bacterium
TGTAAATACGGGCAATTTATTGTATAATAACTACATATACAGTTATGAGTGAAAACAGCCATTAAATAAGGCTGTTTTATAGTGAATTAAGCTTTTTAAGCTTTGTTTGCCAAAACAAAATAGCCTTATTTTGAAGGCCTTAGTTTTTTAAGTCAAGGAGAGAAAAAAATGTCTAAAGATTACAATGAAAATCAAATACAGGTTTTGGAAGGCTTAGAGGCTGTCAGAAAGCGTCCAGGTATGTACATTGGCTCCACAAGTTCAAGGGGATTACATCATCTGGTGTATGAGATAGTAGATAATGCTGTTGATGAAGCACTGGCGGGCTTTTGTACTGAAATAGATGTTACTATTCACCCTGACAATATTATATCTGTAAAAGATAACGGGCGTGGTATCCCTACAGGTATTCATCACCAAAAGGGTATATCGGCGGTAGAGGTAGTTTTTACTATTCTTCATGCAGGCGGTAAGTTTGGCGGTGGAGGATACAAGGTTTCAGGCGGTCTTCATGGCGTTGGTGCATCTGTAGTTAATGCGTTAAGTGAATGGCTTATTGTTGAAGTTTACAGTGAAGGCAAACTTTTTCAGCAAAGATATGAGCGTGGAAAGCCGTTAACACCGTTGGAGGTCATAGGCGAATGTGATAACTGCGGTACTTTTATTACATTTAAGCCGGATTCTGAAATTTTTGAAGAAACAGTTTTTGATTATAATATTTTGAAACAGCGTTTAAGGGAAACATCCTTTTTAACAAAGGGTCTTAAGATAAACCTTATAGATAAACGTGAAGGTTTGGAGCAGGAAAGAAGCTTCCATTACGAAGGTGGTATTAAGGAATTTGTTCAATATGTAAACAAAAACCGCACAGGCATTTATGATAAAATATTTTATGCCGAGGGCGAAAGGGACGGCGTACTTGTTGAGGTTGCTTTTCAACATAACGATGGATATACCGAGAACGTATTTTCTTTTGTAAATAACATCAATACAACCGATGGTGGTACACACCTTGTTGGTTTTAGAACAGGTCTTTTACGTACTATTAATATCTATGGCAGAAGAATGGGTCTTTTAAAAGAGGCTGATAAAAACCTTACAGGCGATGACGTTCGTGAGGGCCTTACAAGTGTTATCAGTGTTAAAGTAACTGACCCGCAGTTTGAGGGTCAAACTAAAACAAAGCTTGGTAACAGTGAAGTTAAGGGTGCTGTAGACAGCATTGTAAGCGAACAGCTAGCCTATTTCCTTGAGGAAAATCCTTCAATTGGTAAAATAATATTTGAAAAAGGTCTTGTTGCCTCAAGGGCAAGGGATGCAGCTAAAAAGGCAAGAGAGTTAGTAAGGCGTAAAACAGTGCTTGAAAGCTCCAGACTTCCTGGTAAGCTTACAGACTGTTCAGACAGAAACCCTGAAAACTGTGAAATATATCTGGTAGAGGGTGACTCTGCTGGTGGTTCTGCCAAAAAAGCCCGTGACCCTAAAACACAGGCTGTGCTTCCACTTAGAGGTAAGATACTGAATGTTGAAAAGGCACGCATTGACAGAATTTTAAACAGTGATGAAATTAAAAATATGATAACTGCCTTTGGAACAGGTATTTCAGAGGATTTTGATATAGAAAAGCTTAGATACCACAAAATAGTAATTATGACAGATGCCGACGTTGACGGTGCACATATACGTACTTTACTTTTAACATTTCTTTACCGCTATATGCAGCCCCTTATTACAGCGGGCAAAATTTATGTTGCACAGCCACCCCTTTACAGGGTGGAAAAAAATAAACAGCATTACTATGTTTATGATGATGCCCAGTTAGAAAACCTCTATGGTGAGATTGGCAGAACGGGTATTAAAGACATACAGCGTTACAAAGGTCTTGGTGAAATGGACTTTGACCAGCTTAGAGACACAACCATGGCAAAAGAACACAGAATACTAAAAAAAGTAGACTTGATTGATGCTGTTACAGCAGATGAAATTTTTAGCATGCTGATGGGTGACAAGGTTGAGCCAAGGCGTGATTTTATAACAGAAAATGCACAATATGGCGATTTGGATGTGTAATTGAAAAGACCTGATGGTTGTAAACACGCAAAACCTTGTAATATACAGGTAACAAACTTGTTAAGTATTGAGGTAACGCCTAAAGGTATTAAGAAAGGAATTTAAAAATGAGTGAAAACCAGATAGACAAAATGGTTGGTATAGATATAGGCGAGGAAATGAAAAAGTGCTATATCGACTACGCCATGAGTGTAATTGTAGCAAGGGCACTGCCAGATGTAAGAGACGGTTTAAAGCCTGTTCATAGACGTATATTGTTTTCCATGAGTGAGATGAACCTGGACCCAACAAAGGGATATAGAAAAAGCGCCCGTATTGTTGGTGACACTATGGGTAAATATCATCCTCACGGTGACAGCTCCATTTATCAGGCTATGGTAAGAATGGCACAGAATTTCAGCATGAGATATATGCTTGTTGATGGCCATGGTAACTTTGGTTCAATAGATGGTGATGGTGCGGCTGCGGCCCGTTATACAGAAGCAAGAATGAGTAGAATTTCAGCAGAAATGCTTGCCGATATAGATAAAAATACAGTTGATTTTGAGCCGAATTATGATGGCAATGAAAAAGAACCTACAGTTCTTCCGTCTCGTATACCAAATTTGCTTGTAAACGGCTCTTCTGGCATAGCAGTAGGTATGGCAACAAATATACCGCCACATAACCTTGGCGAGGTTATAGACGGCGTTGTTAAGATAATTGACAACAAAATAAACGAAGGCAGAGAGACCGATGTTGAGGAACTGATGGAATGTATTAAGGGACCAGACTTTCCAACAGGGGCAACAATACTTGGCAGAAGTGGAATACGTGCGGCTTACCGTACAGGCCGTGGCAAAATTTTAGTAAGAAGTAAGGTTGAAATTGAGCCAACGGCAAATGGCAGAGAAAAAATAGTGGTAACAGAGATACCTTACCAGGTAAATAAGGCAAGGCTTGTAGAAAAAATAGCAGATTTGGTTCGAGAAAAGAAGATTGAAGGCATTAGCGATATTTTAGATGAGTCTGCCGGCGATGATATTAAAATAACCATAGACCTTAAAAAAGACGTTAATTCCAATGTTGTATTAAATCAGCTTTATAAATATACACAGCTTCAAGAAAGCTTTGGTGTAATTTTACTTGCCCTTGTAAATGGAAGACCAGAGGTGCTTAACCTTAAAACAGTACTTGATGAATATCTTAAACACCAAGAGGAAGTTGTTACAAGACGTACAAAGTTTGACCTTGAGAAGGCTGAAAAACGTGCGCATATTTTAGAAGGTTTAAGAATTGCCCTTGATAATATTGATGAAGTGATTAAAACCATCCGTGAAGCCTATGATGATGCAAAAGAGCGTTTAATGGAGCGTTTTGGTCTTTCGGATTTGCAGGCACAGGCTATACTTGAGATGCAGTTAAGGCGTTTACAGGGTCTGGAGCACCAAAAAATTGACACTGAGTATAACGAACTTATGGAAAAAATTAAATATTTAAAATCCATTTTGGCAGATGAAAATACGCTTTTTGGTGTTATTCGTGATGAGATTACAGCAATAAGAAATAAGTATGCCGATGACAGACGTACAGAAATAGTAAATAACCCAGGTGAAATTGATATTGAGGATTTAATTGAAGAAGAAACCAGTGTGTTTACTCTTTCACACCTAAACTATATTAAGCGTACACCGTTAGATACCTACAAGAGCCAAAATAGAGGTGGTCGTGGTATCATTGGTATGCAAACTAGGGATGAAGATTTTGTAAAGGATTTATTTGTGTCTTCTACCCACGATACTATTTTGTTCTTTACCAACCATGGGCGTGTGTACCGCACTAAGGGATACCAGATACCAGAGGCAGGCAGAGCCGCAAGGGGTATGGCTATTGTTAACCTTTTGGAAGTAGCCGCAGGTGAAACTATTAGTGCCGTTATACCGGTAAAAGAGTTCCAAGAGGATAAATACCTTGTAATGATTACAAAACAGGGTGTTATTAAAAAGACGGATATGATGAGCTATGCAAACATACGTAAGGGTGGACTGAATGCTGTTAACCTTAGGGAAGATGACGAATTGATTAGCGTTCTTGTTACTGAGGATAAAGACGAGTTGTTTGTGGCTACTCACAACGGTATGGGCATACGTTTCAGTGCCGAGGACGCGAGAGCAATGGGGCGTGTGGCAACAGGTGTGCGTGCAGTTAAGCTTAGAAAAGACGATTTTGTAATTTCAGCGGATATTATTACAGATGATATGAAGGTGCTTAACGTAACTGAAAACGGCTATGGAAAGCGTACTGTTGGCAGTGAGTTTAATTTGCAAAACAGGGGCGGTATCGGTGTAAAAGTACACCAGATTACAGCAAAAACAGGTAACCTTGTATCTACAGTAATGGTAAACGATAATGAGGAGATAATGCTTATTACCAGCGAAGGTATTATAATTCGTTTGCGTGGTGTAGATATAAGTACCTTTGGACGTGCAAGCCAAGGTGTTAAGCTGATGAACCTTAGCGATGGCATTAAGGTAGTTGGTGTGGCTAAAATAACCGAGGATAACATTGAGGATGCTGAAGATATTGAGCCAACAAGTGTTTACGAGTTAGAGAGAGAACCTTTTAACGACGATGACAATAATGAAGAATAAGATGTGAGTAAATAGAAAAAACTGTGGACAGCTTTAATGGTAATTAATAAAAATGTTATTAAATGCAGTAATTATAGCCCATATAATTACTGCATTTTACTTTTAATATTAATGAGGTGTTAAAAATGGAAAATAATTTAGAATTTAGGTTTGCACAAAAGGACGATGTAGATAAGATTTTATTCTTTATAAAAGAGTTGGCAGACTATGAAAAAATGTTGCATGAGGTTGTGGCAACAAAAGAATTATTACGCGAATGGATTTTTGAAAAGCAAAAAGCAGAAGTAATATTTGCTATGGTAGAGGGGCAAGAAATAGGTTTTGCACTTTTTTTTCATAATTTTTCAACCTTTCTTGGTCGTTCAGGAATTTATTTGGAAGATTTATTTGTTTTGCCACAATACCGCAACAATGGATACGGTAAATTAATTTTTAAGGAACTTGCAAAAATAGCCATAGATAGAGGCTGCGGACGTCTTGAGTGGTGGTGTTTGGATTGGAATAAGCCAAGTATAGATTTTTATTTATCTTTAGGAGCTGAACCGATGGAAGAATGGACGGTGTATCGTATTACAGGTGATGCCCTTAAAAACATGGGAAGTAGTAATTAATAATAATAATTTAATGCTGAAAGACAGTAATTATAAGCTCTATATTTACTGTCTTTTTTATATTAATACTTTAAAACCAAACTCTACGGAGCGTTTATTGATATTTAATTTATAAGGGATTATTATAAACATAGGGAGGTGATAATTTTGAATTGCAATAAAGTTGGTAATTTGATATTGGGTTTGAGAAAAGAAATGAAACTGACGCAGAAGCAGCTTGCTGATTCTATGAATATTAGTGATAAAACAATTTCAAAGTGGGAGCGTGGCTTAGGGTGTCCTGATGTGTCGCTGTTACATGAGCTATCTAATGTACTAGGTGTAAATATAGAAAAAATATTGTTGGGAGATTTAGAACCAAATGATGTTGATGGAGGAAATATGAAAAGAATTAAATTTTACGATTGTCCAAACTGTGGAAATATCATTACTGCTACAAGTGAGGCGGAAGTCTCTTGTTGTGGCAGAAAATTAACTTCGCTAATTGCTAAACCATGCGATGAAATTCATCATCTTAATGTGGAAACTGTGGAGCTTGATTATTATATTACTTTTTCCCATGAAATGACCAAGGAACATTATTTAAACTTTATAGCATATGTGGCTTATGATAGAATCATTTTTGTTAAGCTATATCCAGAACAAAACGGTGAAGTACGTTTTCCAAGACTTTATGGAGGAAAATTATATTTTGGATGTAATAAGCATGGACTGTGGGTGAAAGATTTATGAAAGAAGAACTGATTTTTAAACCCATTGACATGAATAAGTGGCCTATGGCACAGCAATTTTATTACTATACACAAATGGCTCCAACCAGTTATACAGTTACTGTTAATATAGATGTTACAATTTTGCGTAATATATTAAAAGAAAAAGGATATAAATTTTTTTCAGCATATCTTTATTTGGTAACACGTGGAATTAATAAACAAAAAGAATTGCGTGTTGCTGTGAATGATGGTGTGCTTGGTTATTGGAAAACCCTTACACCGGCTTATCCTCAGTTCCATGAAGATGATAAAACAACCTCGCTTTTATGGACTGAATATAATGATTGCTTTCAAACTTTTTATGAAAATTACATTGTAGACACAAAAACCCATGGTGAAAGTCATGACATCCTCTCATCCAAAGGGTTACCTTTACCCAATGCTTATGTTATTTCATGTATACCATGGTTTACTTTTAATAGCTTTTCACTGCATAACCACGGAATTAAGGACTACTATTTTCCAAGTTTTGAGGCAGGTGGTTTCGTTGAAAACAAGGGCAAAATTATTATGCCACTTTCAATAACAGTTCATCATGCCACAACAGATGGTTACCATTTAAAGGTGTTTTTTGAAGAATTGCAAAGAAGTATGAATAATCCACATGAGTGGCTATAGTATTCAACAGGGCTATGATTAATCATAGCCCTGTTGTGTGTAGACAAACCTTGGGCGTCGCCCAAACCCACTTGCTTTTTGAAAAAAGCAAGACCAAAAACTTTCACAAAAACCGCATAGACATGCGGTTTTATATGGGTCAATTATGCAATGGCAAAGACATGCCATCTGTCCGCAGGACAGCTTTGGGTCGCAAAGTGCTGACCAGTGAAACCCTTGTGGGTGTTTGAGGGCAAAGCCCTCAAGGTTTTGACTTTATACATAGGTCAAAATATTTTTCAAATATTATCCTTCATACTTTTTACATATTCATAAATGTAAGGTGACGCATTCTCACCATGCTGGGCACAAAGCTTAACAATTGCACTGCCTACTATAACACCGTCGGCATATTGGCTTATATTAGCCGCCTGTTCAGGTGTGCTTATTCCAAAACCAACGGCAGTTGGCACATTAGTTGTACACTTAATCACATCTATAATGGATTTTACATCGGTTTTAATTTCACTCCGAACCCCTGTAACACCCATAGAGCTTACCACATATACAAAGCCAGTAGCTTCAGAAGATATTTTTTTAATTCTGTCTTCAGATGTTGGTGCAATCAGAGAAATAATGTCTACACCGTGGGAAGCGGCAATTTCTGCAAGCTCGCCTTTTTCTTCATATGGCAGGTCTGGAATAATAATTCCATCTACACCTGTTTGCTCACACCGTGTAAAAAACTTTTCAATACCATATGTGAAAACAGGGTTAAGGTAAGTAAGAAATACCAAAGGCACATCGGTTTTTTTACGTACATTTACAACTAAATCAAAAATTGTGTCGGTTGTAGTTCCGTTGGATAATGCACGAATATTTGCTTCTTGTATTACCACTCCTTCGGCTGTAGGGTCTGAAAAAGGGATGCCTATTTCAATTAAATCCGCACCGCCACGTATCATTTCCATTATAAATTCTTCGCTTTTTTCTATGGTTGGGTCGCCCCCAGTAACAAAGCCAATAAATGCCTTGCCGTTTTCAAATGCTTTTCCTATTCTACTCAAAAATTTCAACCCCCCTGTAACGTGCTATTGCCGCAACATCTTTGTCGCCACGGCCAGATAAACAAATAATCATAATTTCGTCTTTACCCATAGTTGGTGCAAGTTTTTTAGCATATGCCACTGCATGGGCACTTTCTATGGCACAAATAATGCCCTCAGTTTTTGCTAAATATTCAAAAGCTTCAACAGATTCATCATCTGTAACAGGAACATAAGTTGCACGCTTAATATCATTTAGGTATGCGTGTTCTGGACCAATACCAGGATAGTCCAGTCCAGCGGAAATAGAGTAAACAGGTGCAATTTGACCATATTCGTCTTGGCAGAAATAAGACTTCATGCCGTGGAAAATACCAAGGGTTCCGTTGGCAATGGTTGCGGCGTTCATGTCGGTATCTACGCCATGCCCTGCGGCTTCACAGCCAATAAGCTTAACTTCCTTATCGTTAATAAAGTTGTAAAACATACCCATTGCGTTACTTCCACCACCAACACAAGCTAAAACAGCACTTGGAAGCGTGCCTTCAGTTTCAAGTATTTGCTCACGTGCCTCCTTGCTTATTACACTTTGAAAATCACGCACAATCATTGGAAATGGGTGAGGCCCCATAACTGAACCAAGTACATAATGGGTGTCGTGAACACGGCTTGCCCATTCACGCATAGTTTCGTTAACTGCGTCTTTTAAAGTCATTGTTCCACTGGTAACAGGGTGAACCTTTGCACCTAAAAGTTCCATACGGAATACGTTCAGTGCTTGTCGGTCGGTGTCCTCTTTGCCCATAAAAATTTCACATTCCATGCCCATAAGTGCGGCGGCGGTGGCAGTTGCAACACCGTGCTGACCTGCACCTGTTTCAGCAATGACACGGGTTTTGCCCATTCTTTTTGCCAAAAGCACCTGTCCAAGCACGTTGTTAATTTTGTGTGAACCAGTGTGGTTTAAATCCTCACGCTTTAGGTAAACTTTAGCTCCGCCTAAATCTTTAGTCATTTTTTCAGCATAGTACAAAAGTGATGGTCTGCCTGCATATTCTTTCAATAGCTTATCAAGTTCTTTGTTAAATTCCTCATCTTTGGAATATTTCTCGTAAGCTTTTTCTAAATTGATAATTTCATTCATTAGTATTTCTGGTATATACTGACCACCATGAATACCGTATCTTCCTTTAGACATATTGTATCCTCCTAACTAAATCCACTATTTCCACTATTTTTTCTTTGTCTTTCACTTTGTTTGTTTCAACTCCACTGCTTATATCTATAGCAAAGGGTTTAAAAATTTCTATGGCATCCACCACGTTTTCAGCGTTTAAACCGCCTGCCACAAAAATTGGTTTATCTGTTTCACCTGCTATGCTCCAGTTAAACATCTGCCCACTTCCTTTTCCACTGTCGAACATAACGTAGTCGGCATCTGAATTAAAGGAAGTTTCAATTTTTCCTAAATCTTCTGGGGTTTGAATTTGTATTGCTTTAATGATTGGCTTATTTGTAAGTTCTTTAAGCTCTGTTATATATTCACTATCTTCATTTCCATGCAGTTGAATAAGGTCTATGGTATTTTCATTTGCTAGTTTGGCTATAAATTCTTTATCTTCATCTACAAAAACACCAACTGATTGAATTTCGTTACTAAGGATAGCTTTAAGGTTTTTTGCCTGTGACGGTGTTATGTTTCGGTGGCTTTTTTCGTAAAACACAAAGCCTATAAAGTCGGGTTTTGCTTCATTTACAAAGTCAATGTCCTGTGGACGGTGTATGCCACAAATTTTTATTTTTGTATTCACTTTTCCTTTTAGTTT
>JBFWMT010000075.1:0-8871 GCA_050251415.1 Anaerotignaceae bacterium
TAACATATTTTTAGCATCAGCAAGTACACGAACTGTAACACAGATTAAATACAGTGACTTTACTACCATGCTTGAGGAGGGCAAGGTTGATTACGTTGAAATTGAGGACGACAGGCTTTTGATTACTGAAGTTGACGACCCAAATGACACAGAGGTGAACATTTACAAAGCGGCCAAGCGTTACTACACAGGGCGTATAGACGACCCAGAACTAAAGGAAAATTTAGATAAAATGGGTGTAGAATACGATACTCCTGTGGATACAAGCTCCCCTATTCTTGAGTTTATAACAACCTGGATATTACCTATTTTGCTTATTTATGGCGTGTTCAGTTTATTTATGCGCTCTTATAGTAAAAAAATGGGCGGAGGCCCTATGGCTTTTGGCAAAAATAATCCGAAAATATTTGCACAGAAAGAAACAGGGGTTACTTTTGCCGATGTTGCTGGGCAGGAAGAGGCGAAGGAAAGCCTAACGGAAATTGTGGACTTTTTGCACAATTCTGAAAAATATATAAAGGTTGGTGCAAAGTTGCCAAAGGGTGCTTTGCTTGTTGGCCCTCCAGGAACAGGAAAAACTCTTTTAGCAAAAGCCGTTGCGGGGGAGGCAAAAGTTCCATTTTACTCTCTTTCTGGCTCGGATTTTGTGGAAATGTTTGTAGGTGTGGGTGCATCCCGCGTTAGGGATTTATTTAAACAGGCAGTGGAAAATGCACCCTGTATAGTGTTTATTGATGAGATTGATGCAATTGGTAAAAGCCGTGATAATCAAGTAGGCTCTAACGATGAACGTGAACAGACCCTTAACCAGCTTTTAAGCGAGATGGACGGATTTGACGCCAGCAAGGGGGTTGTAATTTTGGGAGCAACCAACAGACCAGAGGTTTTGGACAAGGCACTTTTAAGACCTGGGCGTTTTGACAGGCGTGTTATTGTTGACAAGCCTGACCTAAAGGGAAGAGAACAGATTTTGGTTGTACACATAAAAGATGTTAAGCTGGACGGAGATGTTGACTTGCACCACATTGCCCTTGCTACAAGCGGCGGCGCAGGTGCTGACCTTGCAAACATTGTAAACGAAGCGGCATTGCGTGCAGTGCGGTTAGGGCGTGAAACGGTTAACCAAAGTGATTTTATGGAGGCTGTTGAGGTTATTATAGCGGGTAAAGAAAAAAAAGACCGCATTATGAACGAAAAGGAGAGAAAAATAGTTGCGTACCACGAGGTAGGTCATGCCCTTGCAACAGCAATGCAAAAGAATACCCAGCCTGTGCAGAAAATTACCATTGTACCACGAACTATGGGTTCTCTTGGGTACACAATGCAGATGCCAGAAGAGGAAAGATTCCTTATGACAAAGGAAGAACTTCTGGACCAGATTACAACCCTTGTTGCAGGGCGTGCAGCAGAGGAAGTTATATTTAACACTGCAACCACAGGTGCAAGCAACGACATTGAGCGTGCAACCGCAATGGCAAGAAGTATGGTTACCCAATATGGAATGAGCAACAGGTTTGGAATGATGGGGCTTGAAAGTGTTCAAAACAAGTATTTGGACGGTCGAAATGTTGCAACCTGTTCCGAGACTACATCTGCCGTGGTGGATGAAGAAGTTCTTAAAATTCTAAATGCGGCACACAAAAGGGCTATCGATATTCTTGAAGGAAATATGGAAGCACTACACCGCATAGCATTATTCCTTATAGAAAAAGAAACCATAACAGGCGAAGAATTTATGGAAATTTTGAATAACAAATGATATACTTTAATTAAATAAGTTATAGAAAAAGGATAAGACTAATAGGCTCTGCATAAAACTTTGCCGTAGTATTATAGGCTGGTTTTAAAATTGAGCATTGGTCTTATCCTATATTTGTAAAAGGAGATTGGTATGGAAAAATTAGATTATTCAGTTATTTTATTCGACCTTGACGGTACGGTTATTGATTCCATGAAGGGGATACTTAATGCAATGAATTATAGTTTTGTAAAGATGGGACTGGGTGAAATAACCGAACAGGAGCTTCTTCCCTTCATTGGACCGCCTATTGTAAATACACTGCAACAGCACTTTGGTATGGATTTGGAAACTGCCAACACAACTATAAGCTATTACCACGAGTATTATAAGGTGGAGGGCTGGAAGGAATGCTCACTGTATAGTGGAATGGGTCAGCTTTTTGAAAGCCTTAGAGCCAAAGGGAAAAAGCTTGCACTGGCAACCAATAAGCCAAATTATTATGCAAGGCAAATACTTAAGCACCATAATGTGGACCAGTATTTTCACTATATAGGTGGAACAGACGTGGAAAAGGGCATAGTAAACAAAACCCTTGTAATTGAGGACTGCCTTAGTGTGCTTGATATTACAGATAAAAGGAATGCAGTTATGGTTGGCGACAGGCACTTTGATGTAGAGGGTGCATTTGGTGCAGGAATAAAAACCATTGGTGTTACATATGGATACGGAGACAGGGAAGAGCTGACCCATTGTGGAGCACTTATTGTTGTTGATACTGCACAAGAGGTGAATCAACTGTTTTAATAATATATTATCTTTAAACAAGTTACAAAAACATTAGATAAAACTATTGCATTTTAGCCTTAAATATGGTACTAAATATAGTAGAGTTTTGTTGGAATTAGACGTTCACAGCTTATTAATTAGTGGACGTTTTATTTGTTTTCAGAAAATAACTTAATGTTATTATTATAGAGAGGAACGTGAATTATGGAAAAAATAGCGTTATCTGAAATTTATGGTATTAACGTATTTAACGATGCGGTAATGACAGAGCGTTTACCTAAAAAGGTTTATGCCGAGCTTAAAAAAACTATTAAAAATGGTGAATCTCTTACATCATATGTAGCCGAGGTTGTGGCAAATGCCATGAAAGACTGGGCGATTGAAAGAGGAGCAACACATTACACACACTGGTTTCAGCCGATGACTGGTATTACTGCTGAAAAGCATGAAGCATTTTTAACGCCTGTTGGTGACGGCAAGGCTATTGCGGAGTTTAGCGGCAAGGAGCTTATTAGGGGCGAGTCTGATGCATCTAGTTTTCCATCTGGCGGACTTCGTGCAACTTTTGAGGCAAGAGGCTACACCGCATGGGATTGTACATCACCAGCATTTTTAAAGGAAGATGCGTCGGGAATAACTCTTTGTATACCTACTGCATTTTGTTCTTACACAGGCGAAGCCTTGGATAAAAAGACACCTCTCCTTCGTTCTATACAGGCTATAAACACACAGGCTATTCGTGTTTTAAGACTTTTTGGCGATAACCAAACACAAAGAATTATTACGTCTGTAGGTCCTGAACAGGAATACTTCCTTATTGATAAGCAAATGTATAAAAAAAGAAAAGACCTTATATTTACTGGACGTACCCTTTTTGGTGCTTTGCCTCCAAAAGGACAGGAGCTTGACGACCATTATTATGGAACAATACGTGAAAATGTTTCCAGCTATATGCACGAGTTAAACAAGGAACTTTGGAAGCTTGGAATAGCAGCTAAAACACAGCATAACGAGGTTGCACCATGCCAGCATGAGCTTGCACCTATATATACAGATACAAATACAGCAACAGACCACAACCAGCTTATTATGGAAGCCATGAAGCGTATTGCAAGCCATTTTGGTCTTGTATGTCTTTTACACGAAAAACCATTCGCTGGTGTTAACGGTTCGGGCAAGCACAACAACTGGTCAATTTCTACTGATGGTGGGAAAAATCTTTTGGAGCCAGGTAAAAATCCACACCAAAACCTTAAGTTTTTACTTTTCCTTGTGGCAGTTATTAAGGCTGTGGACGTACATGCAGACCTTTTGCGAATATCTGCTGCAAACCCTGGTAACGACCATCGTCTTGGGGCAAATGAAGCACCGCCAGCTATTATATCCATCTTCCTTGGTGACCAGCTTGAGGATATTTTGGAGCAGATTGAGCGTGGTGAACTGAACAACAGTATTCAAGGTGGAGAAATGAGCATTGGTGTAAGTACTATGCCTTCACTTAAAAAGGATGCTACCGACAGAAATAGAACTTCTCCATTTGCTTTTACAGGGAATAAATTTGAATTTAGAATGTTAGGGTCAAGTGACTCTATTGCGTGTCCAAATTATATATTAAACACGGTGGTTGCGGATGTACTTGAAGAGTTTGCGGATAAACTTGAAGGAACTGAAAACTTTGAAAAGGCTGCTATGGAACTTATAAGAGAAACTGTTAAGGCACATAAACGCATTGTGTTTAACGGCAATGGATATTCTCAGGAATGGGTAGAAGAAGCCCAAAGAAGAGGTTTGCCTAACATTAACTGTATGGTGGAGGCTATACCTGCAATTAAAAGTGAAAAGGCTGTTAAGCTGTTTGAAAAGCATCACGTACTTACAAGAGCAGAGTGCAATTCAAGGGCTGATATACTTTACGAGGAATATACAAAGCAGATTAATATTGAAGCAAGAACTATGATTGAAATGACACTTAAACAGATTAGACCTGCTGTGATAGGTTACACGAAGGAACTTGCAGACACAGTTATTGCCCTTAAAGAGGCTGGCGTTGATGCAATTGCATCAACTAAACTTTTGAAGGAAATCACTAACCAATTAAACTCTATGGATGAAGCCCTTGAAACACTGCGTGCAGTTCTTGGAGAGGTAAGCAAAATTGAAGTTATAACTAAGCAGGCATATGAATTTAGACATAAGGTTTTTCCAGCTATGGAGGCGTTGAGAGTCCCTGCTGACCAGCTTGAAATGCTTGTAGATGAAAAGAAATGGCCTATCCCAACTTATGGAGATTTGTTGTTCTACGTATAATTTAAATTAAGTAAAAAGCCCTTCTTATGGAGGGATTTTTTTGCGACTTATTTGATATTGATAAAAATTCCCAAAAATTCACAGAACAATCATATAGTGTTCATATGTTAACTACATTGACAGGTTATAGTAATAGCATAGTTCAATATTAGTTTACAAGGAGTGAAAGATATGAAAAAGAAATTTTTGGAAAAATTATTTGTAATAGGGATTACGCTTATACTTTCAACTACTGCTTTTGCAGGATGTGGAACCACAGTTACCAACGCTTCAAATGCCGTTTCTGTTTCTGAAAGTGAGGACAGTAGCATTGCGGTAAAGGTTCAGTCGGTGGAGAATAACACCATAACTGCTGCTGTGGGTGAAATATCTTCTCAGTCTGTGGGAACACCGCCAGAAAAGCCATCTGAAGAGGGAACGGATACTTCTTCTACCGAAGAAGCAGATGATGACTCTAACAGTCAAAGTACACCGCCTGAAAAGCCATCTGATGAAAATGCACCAGACGGGCAGGATGCAACTGGCGGAGGTTCAATGACATTTGTTGAAAGTGATGAAACTATAACATTTTCAGTAGATGACAATACAATAATAACTGTGGAATTTCTTCAAGGAAGTCAGGAAGGTGATATTAGCAGTATTACTGTAAACGCTGTGCTTGAGGTTGAACTGGATGACAATAATGTTGCAACGGCTGTAACGGTTAAGAACCTTCAAAGCGGGAATGGTTTTGGCGGCAGCGGAGAAGTAACCAATGGAACTTCTGCAAATACAATCGATACGGATACACAAATTTCTGGTGAAACATATACATCAAGCGGGGATGATGAAAATGCACTTCGTGTTGATGGTTCAACAGTAACCCTTGATGATATAACAGTTGAAAAGACAGGGGGAGAATCATCAAACACCGAGGATGGAGATTTTTATGGTCAGAATGCAGGTCTCCTTGCACTTAATGGTTCCACTGTAACTATAAAAAATGCAATGGTAAATACGTCTGCAGTAAACGGAAACGGTGTTTTCAGCTATGGCGAAGGAACTACAGTAAATATCTCTGATTCTACAATAAGGACAACTGAAAGAAATTCTGGTGGTATTCACGCAACCGGCGGTGGTACAACCAATGCTACAAATTTAGACGTTGAAACACAGGGAGCTTCTTCAGCGGCAATTCGAAGTGACCGTGGCGGCGGAAATGTAAACGTAAGCGGTGGGCAATATGTAACTAATGGTACAGGCAGCCCTGCCATTTACAGCACAGCAAATATTTCAGCAGAAGATGCAGTTTTAACAGCAAATAATTCAGAAGGAATTGTTATTGAGGGTAAAAATTCTGTTGCATTAAACAACTGTACTGTCACTGGGAACATGTCAGGAACATATAACGATTTCAGCGAAAATATACATTGTGTTATGATTTATCAAAGCATGTCGGGCGATGCAGAAATCGGTCATTCAACCTTTTCGGCAGAGGGCGGCAGCATAACCTCTAAAAACGGAGATTTGTTCTATGTTACAAATACAACCTGTGACATTTCCCTTTCAGATGTTGCATTAACCCTTGCTAATGAAAATTTACTCACGGTTGCAGGAAATAGTTCAAGCCGTGGATGGGGAACATCTGGTGCAAATGGAGGGGATGTAACCTTTACTGCAGATGGTCAGGTACTGAAAGGAAATATTAATGTAGACAGCATATCATCTCTTGACATGACAATGAATAACGGTACGAATTTTACAGGAACTATTAACAATGGCGGCGAGGCTGGTACGGTTTCGGTAAAAATGGATTCAAGTTCAACCTGGACACTGACTGGAGACAGCTATATATCCTCATTTGAGGGAGATATTTCAAATGTTGTTTCCAACGGATACCAGCTCTATGTAGACGGCGTACAGCAATTCTAAGAGATATATTTTTAAAATACATTCAGGCAGCTTTAAATACATTCCAAACTTATATTTGGGATGTATTTTTTTATATATAGAAAACACCTTTGGTTTATATGTATTTCATAATATACGTGAAAAAACTACGAAGACTGTGATATAATAAAATGCAAGTGCTTATATGGGATTTATGTGGGGGAAAAAGTTATGACATTTTTACAGCTTAATTATATTTCGGAAATTTATAACTGTGGTTCTATAAATAAGGCGGCACAAAATCTTTTTGTATCACAAAGCAGTCTTTCAAGTTCAATACGAGAATTGGAGGAGGAAGTTGGCATACAAATTTTTATACGTAGCAACAGAGGTATTACCCTTACAGAGGACGGACAGGAATTTCTTACTAGAATTAGACCGATACTGGAGCAACAGCGAAAGGTGGAAAGGTTTTATTCGGACCGTAACTGCGAAGAGAGTGCAAGGCTTAGTATATCAGCACAAAGATATCCCTTTTGTGCAAAGGCCTTTGTGGAGTTTTTAAGTCATCAGAAAGTATCGGGGTATGAATTTTCTTTTAAAGAAACAGATATGGATAAGGTGATTAAAGATGTATCTGAGCGCAAAAGTGACATTGGAATAATATTTCTTTCGGATATGACAGAGAAATTTATGAACCGTGTGCTTAGTTCCAATGAATTGGAATTTAAAGAAATTAAGAGAATAAGACCCCATGTGTTTTTAAGCAAAACACATCCCCTTGCGGGAAGTGAAAAAATTTCTATAAGGGAGCTTACACAATACCCATACGTGGTTTTTGCAAAGAAAAACAACACCTCTTTTAATTTTTCGGAAGAAGCAGTATTTTCAGGACCGAACGAGTTTAAAAAGATAATTTACGTTAATGACCGTGCTACTGCGTATAACATAATGTCCCACAGCGATGCGTTTTCTACAGGTAGTGGGCTGTTGCCTGAAAGCTACTGCCCGGTGGAACTTAAATCTATACCAATAAAAGATGATTTGGATTATATGAGGTTTGGTTGGATTAAGATAAAAGATTTACCTCTGAACCCCAAGGCAGAGGAGTTTATTGAACTGCTTGAAAAGGAAATATAGTTGGAGGCATAACCGTTGGATTTTTAAACTATATATTTGTATTTAAAAAAGAGGGACACTCACATTTAAGTGAGTGTCCCTCTTTTTTAAAATGAATATTCACTGCTTAAAGTTTTGCACCAGCAGATTTATTTAAATTAGGGTCTTCAGCTTTCCACTCTTTAAAGTTCCAAGGGCGTTTTTTGATAACTCCATCGGCAAAAGGAACGAAGAGGGAAATTATTGTAAATACTGCAAGAAGCTGTTGGTACCATAGTAATGGGAAAAGATCTAATGGGCTTATTGGACTTGCAACACCTGCTGTAAGGCTGCATGCAAGAAGAATCTGTGCGCCATAAGGGATAAAACCCTGGAAAATACAAGTCCAAATATCCAAAAGGGAGGCACTTCTTCGTGGGTCAACCTCATATTTTTCGCAGATACCTTTTGCAATAGGGCCTGTAATAATAATAGCAATAGTGTTATTTGCTGTTGCCATATCTGCTACAGATGCAATAGCGGCAATGCCGATTTCTGCCGAGCGTTTACCCTTAATAAGACCCTGTATTTTTTCAAGAACCCATTGAAGGCCGCCGTTTTTAGTGACCATATGTGCAAGACCGCCTGTGAATAACGAAAGCAGGAAAATTTCGGTCATACCTGTAAAGCCGCTATAAACATTCTGTGCAAAACCAAGAAGTGTTATGTCACCGTAAACAACACCTATTACGCCTGCAATAACAACACCTGATCCTAATGTAAGGAATACATTAAAGCCAATAACTGCCATTACAAGTACAAAAACATAAGGAAGAACCTTAATGAAGTTAAAGTCTAATGCGGTAACTGGTACTATAGTTTCAGGTCTGCCCAAAATAAGCAGAAGTATAAAGGCAATAACTGCCGCAGGAAGTGCCATAAAGAAGTTTACCTTAAACTTGTCTCTCATTTCACATCCCTGAGTTCTTGTGGCTGCAATAGTTGTATCTGAAATTATTGAAAGGTTATCACCGAACATTGCGCCACCAACTACAGCTGCAACCATAAGG
>JBFWMT010000076.1:0-8752 GCA_050251415.1 Anaerotignaceae bacterium
TCAGAGGGTGCAAATTAATGAAAAAAGGAACAATAGTTAAAGGCATAGGCGGATTTTATTATGTAGACACCGAAACTGGTGTTTACGAATGCCGTGCCCGTGGAAAGTTCCGCAAAGTAAAGGTAACGCCATTGGTAGGAGATTTTGTTGAAATATCTATTGTTGACGAGGTTAATAAAAAAGGCAGTTTGGACGTAATTTTGCCAAGAAAAAACGAACTTATTCGCCCAAGGGTTGCCAATGTGGAGCAGGCCGTAATTGTATTTGCGGCACAAAGTCCAACCATAAATTTAGACCTGCTGGATAGGTTTATTATACTTGTTGAGCAACAGCATTTAGATGTTTTAATTTGCATTAACAAGATAGACCTTGATGTAAACAAGGAGTACAAAAGTATTGTTGAAACCTACCGTGAAGCAGGTTTTAGGGTTGTGCCTATTTCTACCTATAATGGTACAAATGTGGATTTGCTTAAGGAAGAATTGAAAGGTCGCATTTCGGTGTTTGCAGGCCCTTCAGGTGTGGGTAAAAGCAGCCTTATTAATGCCATTAATTCAAAGCTTAACCTTAGCACAGGCACCCTTAGCGTGAAAATAGAGCGTGGCAAGCATACAACACGCCATGCTGAACTTATGCAGTTGTTTGAAAACAGTTTTATTGTAGACTCGCCAGGGTTTACATCACTGTTTTTTGAGCACATACTGTCATCTGATTTGCAGTTTTATTTCAGAGAATTTGAGCCGTATTTAAACAATTGCCGTTTTACTGGGTGCAGTCATGTTAAAGAAATTGACTGTGCAATAAAAGAACAAATAGGAAAAACTATAAGCCCAATGCGTTACGACAGATATGTATCCATTTACAATGAGCTAAAAGACAATGAAGAGAGGAAGAAATAAAATGATTATTTTAGCACCATCGCTGCTTTCTGCAGATTTTTCTAAGCTTACGGAGGAAATAAAAAATATAGAAGAGGCAGGGGCGCAGTACCTTCATCTTGACGTTATGGATGGCCATTTTGTACCTAATATAACATTTGGTGCACCTGTTGTTAAATGTTTAAGGCCTATATCTAAAATGGTTTTTGATGTTCACCTTATGATTGAAAACCCTGAAAAATATTTGGAAGATTTTGCAAAGGCAGGTGCGGATATACTTAATGTACATGCAGAAACTGTTGATGACCTTAAGGCTGTTATAAAAACCATACGCAGTTTAGGTTGCAAGGCTGGTGTTACAATTAAGCCAGATACACCACTTAGCGCAATTGAGGGCGTACTTGAAGATGTAGATATGGTACTTATTATGACGGTTTATCCTGGCTTTAGCGGACAGAAACTAATACCAGAGGCATTGGCAAAAATTCCTGTTCTTAACCAAATTAAAAAGGACAAGGGGCTTAAATTTGATATTCAGATTGACGGCGGAGTTGGCATTGGCAACTTAAAGGAAGTTTTGGATACGGGTGTAAATATAATTGTTGCGGGTTCAGCTGTGTTTAGTGCAGAAAATCCCGCACAAGCGACGAAGGACTTTCTTGCTATATTTAAGGAGTATGAATAAAAAATGAAGGCTGTTGTTTTCGGTGGTGCAAATATAAATGACTATAGTTTTTGCGGAGAATACACAAAAGATAGCATCGTTGTTTGCTGTGACAGCGGTATGCGTCATGCTTTTAAGTTGGGCATTGTTCCTAATGTTATAGTGGGAGATTTTGACTCTGCTGATAGTAGTACCATTGATTATTTTAAGGATAAAAATGTACCATTTAGAACATACCCTACCCATAAAGACGAAACGGATATAGAGCTTGGATTAGATGCGGCAATGGAGATGGGTGCTACAGACATTACAATAATAGGTGCAATAGGAAGCCGAATGGACCATACAATGGCTAACTGCCACTTGCTTTTATATCTGCTTAAAAAGGGTATAAATGCACGTATGGTTAACGAAAATAATGAAATTCTAGTTATAGACAAAAAAGCCAAAATTTTTGGAAATGAAGGAGATTTGGTTTCCCTTATTCCACTTAGTATGGTAGTGCGTGGAATTACCACCCAAGGGCTGGAATATCCTCTTATTAATGCTATGCTTACAGTAGATGACAGGCTTATTGCTGTAAGTAATGTTATGTTAGGTACTACGGCAGAGGTAACAATTGAAGAAGGATATTTGTATGTAATGAGATGCAGAGATTAAACGAGAACGGTGTTCCTATTAAAAAGGAATGCCGTTTTTTAGTATTACGGCAGAAGATTTGGAATAAGATATATAAGGTGTTTATGGGGGTGAGGGCTATGCAGAAAAAAATATTGGGTATAATAATGTGTTCCATGGGGCTTGGAATGTTGTTTGTTATTTTTTTGCCTTGGTGGGGTTTTATAGCCGCTACAATTATGGTAATAGCAGGAGGACTGCTTCTATTTGGAAGATGGTGCTAAACATATCCTAAGAGAAAAAGGCATAAAAAAAACTCCCAACATAGCTGTCGAGAGCTGATTTTATTATATAGCGCGAGTAACTTTACCAGAACGCATACATCTTGTGCAAATGTAAATTGATTTCACTGTACCATTGTCAATGATTTTCACTTTCTTTACATTAGGTTTCCAAGTTTTGTTAGCACGCCTACTAACCTGGCTACGGTTAATGCTAATTCTATGTCCTGTACGCTGTTTTTTTTCACAAATCTCACATTTTGCCATTACCTTGCACCTCCTTAACTTCTTTCATGCCACAACAAAAGTATTCTAACAGAAATGACATTATATTGCAAGCAAAAAAGTAAATTTATTTATTTATTTTTAATTTTCATGGTAAAATACAAATAAGCAACATTAAATTTGGCTAAGAAAAAATTTTGCTTTTAAAATATGGTGGTTTAGTGTTATAATATACAAAAATATTGATAAAATGGGAGGGTGTGCATATGTCAGCTAAACTTGAAAACGAGTTAGGTGTTATTACAATAGACAATGAGGTTATAGCAAAAATTGCAGGTGTTACTGCAATGGAGTGTTACGGTATTGTGGGCATGGCTGCCAAAAATGTCAAGGACGACCTTTTTCAGCTGCTTAAAGTGGAAAGCCTCACAAAGGGAATAAAGGTTTCTGTTGAAGAAAATAAAATTTTTATTGATTTCCATATAATAGTTGAATACGGAACAAATATATCTGCCATTGCAGATAATATTATTAGTACGGTTAAGTATAAGCTAGAGAAAGCACTTGAGCTTGAAGTAGAACAAATCAACATATTTGTTGAAGGCGTCAGAGTAGATAACTAAGGAGGAACAACAGTTGGGTTTAAATAGCATAAATGGGCTGCTGCTAAAAAAAATGATCATTGCCGGAGCAAATGAGCTTAACGACAACAAGCAGCTTGTGGATTCATTAAACGTTTTTCCGGTACCTGACGGAGATACGGGAACAAATATGTCGCTTACTGCCTTGGCGGCGGCAAGAGAGTGTGAAAAAAATAATTCTTTAAGCATCGCTGAAGTTTCAAAAACTGCGGCAAGTGGTTCACTTCGTGGTGCAAGGGGAAATTCTGGGGTTATATTAAGCCAGCTTTTCAGAGGCTTTTCTAAGGGTCTTGAGGGCATAGAAGAAGCCGGTACATTAGAACTTGCAGCGGCGTGCAGAAAAGGTGTTGAAACGGCATACAAGGCTGTTATGAAGCCTAAAGAGGGTACTATACTTACGGTTGCCCGTGCATGTGCTGATGCGGCTGAAAAATATGCAGCCGAAACAGAAGATTTTGAAGTTTTTTTAAGCAAGATAATTGAAGACGGCAACGAAATGCTTTTAAAAACAAAAGATATGTTGCCTGTACTTAAACAGGCAGATGTTGTAGACGCTGGTGGAAAGGGTTTATTATGCATTCTTATTGGTGCATTTAAAAACATTAATACATCTGGGGATATTAAGCTAAATGACAATACCCAAACATCTGTAGTAGATTTTTCGGCACTTACATCCGTAAATAGTTCTGAAATTACTTTTGGATACTGCACAGAATTTTTTGTTATGCAAAAAGACGTTTCAGATGAAACTGTAAATGAGTTGAAAACTTATCTTACATCTATAGGAGATTCTCTTGTAGTAGTTGCAGACGAAGAGATGGTTAAGGTGCATGTTCACACAGATCATCCAGGCAAGGCAATTGAAAAAGCGCTTAAAATAGGTGCACTTAATGGTCTTAAAATTGATAATATGCGTATTCAGCATACAAATAAAATCGATTTTACAGCAACAAAGAAAGAGGCCGTTATTGAGGCAGCTGAAAAGAAGGGTACAGGCTTTATTTCCATTTCAATGGGCAGTGGATTATCTGAAATCTTCAAAAATCTTGGTGTAGATGAAATTATTGAAGGGGGACAAACTATGAACCCTAGCACAGAAGATATTTTGAATGCCATTGACAAGGTTAATGCCGAAAACATTATTGTGTTGCCTAATAACAAAAATATCATTCTTGCGGCCCAGCAGGCGGCAAAACTTACTACTGATAAAAATATTTTTGTTCTTCCAAGTACAACAGTGCCTGAGGGCATAGCGGCTATGATTAATTATGACGCAACAGAAGATGTTGATACCTGTTTTGAAATTATGAAAGAGAGCATAGAACTTGTAAAAACATGCTCGGTTACCTATGCCGTAAGAGATACATCATTAGGTGAAATTAATATAACCCAGGGCGACATTTTGGGTATGCTTGGCGGCGAAATTCAGGTTGTTGCAAAGGATATTGCGGAGGGGACAAAGGAGCTTGTTGCCAAAGCTGTAAGTGATGACAGCGAAGTGATAAGTGTATTCTATGGCGCAGATGTAGAAAAAGAAGAAGCGGAAAAAATGGTGGATTATCTGAAGGAAACGTATCCGCATTGTGAGGCAGAACTTCATTTAGGGAATCAGCCGCTTTACTATTATATAATTTCTGTAGAATAAATGCTTTATATTAGGGAGATATTTATATCTCCTTTTTTTAATATAACAGAGGTGATAAAATGCAGCTAAGTAGTTCTGTTTCGGAAGTACACAACATCGGCAAACAACGTCTTTTGTACCTTAACAATATGGGTATTTTTACTGTTGAAGACCTTATTGAACATTTCCCAAGGGAATATGATGACAGAAGTGACATAAAAACTGTTTCAGACCTTGTGCCTAACGAGGTAAACACTTTTATAGGCACAATAGATGGCAATGCAGACACCATGCGTATAAAAAACATGGTGATAACAAAGGCAAAAATTACTGATGAAACGGCAACGGTTAATGTTGTTTGGTACAATCAGCCTTACTTAAAAAATACTTTTAAAAGCGGACAGCAATATATTTTTACAGGAAAATACCAGCATAGCTATGGTAAAAAACAAGTAATATCTCCAGAGTATGAGGGGTTGGATAAGGGTGAATTATTAAGCGGTGGCAGAATTATACCCGTATATAGCACTACTAGTGGAATAAGCCAAAAGATTTTTCGTGCACTTATTAAAGATACCCTGGAAAAAACTAAAAATCAGTTGATAGATTTTATCCCTAAAAGCATACGAATGGAAAATAAATTGTGCGATAGAAATTTTGCGGTGCATAACATACATTTTCCAGAGGATGACAATAGCTTTTTTATTGCGAGACGCAGACTTGTTTTTGAAGAATTGTTCGTGCTTCAAACTTCATTATTAAAAATGAAGACAGCTGTAACAGAGGGCAGAAGAGGCGTAATACTAAAAAATAGTGAGGCTGAAAAAGAAATTACCGAAGCAATAGGCTTTAAACTTACTAATGCTCAGAAAAAGGTCATAGATGAGATTAAAGCAGATTTTTCATCAGGCAAAGTTATGAACAGGCTGGTTCAAGGTGATGTTGGCAGTGGTAAAACAGCTGTTGCTATAATAACGGCGTTTATAGCTATTAAAGAGGGATTTCAAGCTGCGCTAATGGCTCCTACAGAAGTTTTGGCAAAACAGCATTACTATAGCTTTAAGGCTGTTTTCCAGAAATTTGGCATTAATGTTATTTTTCTTTCAGGAGCTATGAAAAAAAAGGAAAAAATAGAGGTACTTAACGCAATAAAAGATGGAAGTGCACAGATGATTATTGGTACCCATGCCGTAATTCAAAAAGGTGTGGAATTTAATCACCTTGGCTTTGTTGTTACAGACGAACAGCATCGTTTCGGTGTAAATCAGCGAATAGTGTTTTCGCGAAAGGGTGATAATCCGCATGTGCTTGTTATGACGGCGACACCTATTCCTCGTACGTTGGCACTTATTTTGTATGGAGATTTGGATATTTCCATAATAGACGAACTTCCGCCAGGGCGTCAGGAAATTGATACAAGGGCAGTAAATACAGGGTATCGCTCACGTATATACACCTTCATTAAAAAAGAATTAGATAAGGGCAGACAGGCTTATGTGGTTTGTCCATCCATAGAAGAGAGTGAAAAACGTGAAACAGAGGCTGTTATGGAGTATGCCAAAAAGCTTATGGATGACGAATTTAGAGATTACAAAGTTGCCATACTTTATGGAAAAATGAAAAACGATGAAAAGCAGGCGGTGATGGAGGACTTTGCAAATGGAAAGATAAATGTTCTTGTTTCTACAACAGTAATTGAAGTTGGTGTTAACGTGCCAAATGCAACCATAATGCTAATTGAAAATGCAGAAATGTTTGGACTTTCTCAATTGCATCAGCTTAGAGGGCGTGTAGGGCGTGGAAGTGAACAAAGTTACTGCATACTTGTGTCAGACTCAAAAAATAAAGTGACGGTAGAAAGAATGAAGGTTATGCAAAAAACTAGAGATGGTTTCGTAATTTCGGAAACAGACTTGCGTTTGCGTGGGCCTGGTGAATTTTTTGGTACAAGGCAACATGGGTTACCTATGCTAAAAATTGCGAATTTATATAAGGATATGGATATACTGAAAGAGTCACAGGCGGCAGCGATGAAAATTATTGAACAGGATAATAACCTTGACCATGAAGACAATAGTTTATTGAAAGAAAAAACACGGCGTTTTTTTGAAAATAGAGAAATTGGAATATAATATTTATAAAATATTAATAATAATACATAGTTTTCTCATAAAAGTAAATTTTTGTTGTTTTTTAAATAGCGGTTTGCTATAATATAACCGTATGTATGCTTTGTATGAAGAAAATAGTGAGAATTTTGTTGAATTTTAGGAGGAAACTTGTATGCGGGTTATTTCCGGTAACGCAAGGGGACATAAACTTGCTACCCCAGAAGGGTTGGATACAAGACCAACTACAGATAGAATAAAAGAAACTCTGTTTAATATAATTGCACCTGATATTTACGGATGTGAATTTTTGGACTTATTCAGTGGATCTGGTTCTATAGGAATAGAAGCCCTTAGCAGGGGTGCAAAAAAAGCTGTATTTGTGGATAATGAGAAAAAAGCACTGGAAGCAATTGAGTATAACCTTAACCACACAAAGCTTGCAGATAACGCTGAAATTATAAGAACAGAAGTGTTGTCGGCAATTAAAATGTTGGGCAGTAAGAATACCAAATTCGATATTATTTTTATGGATCCACCGTATATGGCGGATTTATATAAGCCAACATTAATGGCAATTTTGGCAGAAGACATTTTAAACGAGGGCGGTTACGTTATTGCGGAACATCCTTCAAAGGTAGGGCTTCCCGTTGTAGAGGGATTTAAGATTGTTAGAACTAAGGATTACAAAACAACAGTTATGTCTTTTTGGACTTTGGAGGATTAGTAATGTTAAAAGCAATATACCCAGGAAGCTTTGACCCGGTTACAAAAGGTCATCTTGATATTATCGTAAGGGCATCCAAGCTTGTGGACACACTAGTGGTTGCCGTGTTGGAGAACCCAAATAAAAGTTGTTCTTTATTTACGGTTGAAGAGAGAAAAGAGCACCTCAGAATGGTTACAAAGCATTTGGGAAATGTTGAGGTTAGTTCATTTAAAGGATTGTTAGTGGATTTTGCAAATGAAATAGATGCAAAAATTGTTATAAGAGGTTTGCGTGCTGTTACCGATTTTGAAAGCGAGTTTCAAATGGCGCTAATTAACAGAAGCCTTAGTACTAGCGTGGAAACGTTTTTTATTTCTACAAGTGTGGAGTATCTTTATTTAAGCTCCAGTATGGTTAAAGAGGTTGCTATGTTTGGGGGAAACATAGCAGATATGATTCCGGCAGAAATTAAAGATTTTGTGCTTGATAAATATAAGAAATGAGGGTTGTATAAATGGATGCGGTTTTAAAATTATTGGACGAACTTGAAGATGTACTTGACCAAAGCCGGGCTGTACCTTTTTCAAGCAAGGTGGCTGTTGATAAAGATGAACTCTACGATATTGTTGCAGAAATTAGATTAAGACTGCCTAATGACATCAAGCAGAGTAAATTTATTGTTCAAGAGAGGAACAAAATACTTATTGATGCACAAAATGAAGCCAAGGAAATTGAAAAATCGGCAGAAGAAAAACTGGCAAGGCTTGTGGACGAACACGAAATAACCAAAGCGGCGTATGCGCAAAGTGCAGATATAATTGAAAAAAGCAGGAAAAGTGCCAAGGAAATGCGTATTGGTGCTACTGAGTATGCAGATGAGGTGCTGGCTATGGCAGAGAGTAGACTGAAAGAAATGATGGAAAATTTGCGACGTGAAAGCATTAATATTGATGATTTTTAAAGCCACAGAATGGATGTAAATTACGAGTATAGAAAGGAAATTA
>JBFWMT010000077.1:0-8321 GCA_050251415.1 Anaerotignaceae bacterium
TTCAAGTATTTGGCTTTTCATAATGTCGCATTCCTTTTCGTCTGCCGTTCTAAAGGCCGGGTCTATGTTAATGTACATATAATTTTCTTTAACCACTCTAAGGCAAAAAGAGTCTATAGTTGTAATTTGTGCACGGTTAAGCAGTGTCATTTGTCTCTTCAAATGTTCGTTTTCAGGGTTTTCCTTAATCTTTGCAGAAATTGTTTTACCAATTCTTTCTCTCATTTGGCTTGCGGCAGCCTTGGTAAATGTAAGCACTAAAAGCTTATCAATGTCTACAGCAGTCTCTTCGTCACAAATAAGGCGTATAATACGCTCTACCAAAACGGCTGTTTTCCCACTGCCTGCCGCCGCCGCCACCAAAATGTCCGCATTTCTCTCCGTTATTGCCCTGTACTGCTCATCTGTCCATTTGTTACCCATGTATGCACCTCTTTTGCTTCCCTTTACGCTTCCTTGAAAAGTTGAGTTTCTGCTATTTTAATTCGTCTGTTAATGGATATATATTTTGATAAATACCCCAAAAAGCTGTTATATGAATTATAGCAAAAATTTTCAATAAAAGCCAATGTAAAAGGATTTTCGACTTCCTTCCCAAAAAGATATTTCCCCAGGGAACGTGCAAAAAGGGATGGGAACTGGTTTTCAAAATTTACATGACAAAGGTATAAAAGCTTAAATAATCTCTCTTCTGCATCGTCAAAGCTGTATACACCATACATGCAGTTAGCCATATCCTCCTCATTCAAATCGGATCTTTTTTTCCTAAGCATTTTTATTGTATGATACATCGCCATAATTTTAAAAAATCTGCGCCCTCGCTCTTCATCCATAAGGTCTATGTTGTCGTAAAAAAAATTGCTGTGGCAGTCCATTTCCACAAAAAACTCATATGCATCGATTACTGTAAATTCTGCCGCCAATTCGTAAAATGAAAGATAAAAGCTGTTTTCAAGGTTATATACCTTACTTAAAATTTCTTCCTTCTGCTTTTCCACCGTCTTTTCTATTATCTTGTCCTTAGCACAATATATGTTGTACGCCGAAATAATCATATCACACCTCCTATGCTAATTTTACAGTATTTTCCTAATACATAACAATCAGTTTTGTATACATTTTTAAGAGGTTATTTTTCTATTTACAACAAAAAAAGAGTGCGAACCCAAATCCGCACTCAACTTCTACACTATTTATTTTTCTTTTGGCCATACTTAATTACAATTATTACAATAATAATAATAGCTACAAAGGCAAATGCACCATATGCCGCCATCATACCTTCTGCTCCGCTGTAAACCTGCATTTTCAAGCCCTCCCCAAATTAAATGGCACCCTTAGTGTTAAAAACTTTAAGATTGCTTTCTTTCAATTCACGTCTTGCAAGCTCACCAAACACTTCATCCCATGTAATACCCATTTCCTCCATCAAAACAGATAAATGGTACATAAAATCACAAATTTCATAAATGGTTTCGGTTTTGTCGTTATTTTTAGCGGCAATAATTGTTTCCGTTGCCTCTTCGCCAACCTTTTTAAGTATTTTGTCAATCCCTTTGTCCATCAGATAGTTTGTGTAGCTTCCCTCTTTGGGATTGGCTTTTCTATCTAAAATAACTTTATATAATTCATATAAAACCTCTGAATATTCCATTATAAAACCTCCTCACCAAGGCTGTTTCTGTAAAAACAAGACCTTTTGCCAGTGTGGCATGCCGCACCCTTTTGCTCAACCTTTATTAGCAATGTATCGCCGTCGCAGTCATAAAAAATTTCTTTAACAATTTGAAAATGCCCCGAAGTATCACCTTTATGCCATAGTTCTTGTCTGCTTCTGCTGTAGTAATGTACCGTTCCCTTTTCAAGAGTAAGGGCAACAGCTTCACGGTTTGCATAAGCAAGCATAAGCACTTGCCCATTTTCATAATCCTGAGCAATAACAGGAATAAGCCCTTTTTCATCAAATTTAAGTTCATCTATAAAATTCATAGTTCTGCTCCTTATAATCTAACTGGCACATCTTTTTGTCTGAGGTATTTTTTCAAATCACGTATTTCCATTTCTCTAAAGTGAAAAAGACTTGCCGCAAGTGCCGCATCCGCCTGGCCCTCTGTAAGTGCATCGTAAAAATGCTCCATATTGCCTGCACCGCCCGAGGCAATCACAGGGATGCGTATAGATGAAGAAATAGCTTTCGTAAGCTCTATGTCATATCCACTTTTAACTCCGTCGCAGTCCATGCTTGTAAGCAAAATTTCTCCTGCCCCAAGTTTTTCAACCTCTTTTGCCCACTCTACAGCATCTTTTCCTGTGTTAACACGTCCGCCGTTAAGGTAAACATCAAACCCTCCGTCGTTACGTCGCTTTGCATCAATAGCAACCACTACGCATTGACTGCCAAACTTTTCGGCCGCCTCCGTTATAAGCTCTGGGCGTTTCAGTGCCGCTGAATTAACAGAAATTTTATCCGCTCCAGCACTTAAAATGGCTCTAAAATCCTCAATAGTTCGTATTCCTCCACCAACTGTAAGGGGAATAAAAATCTGCTCTGCAGTTCTTCTAACTACGTCCAACATAATATTTCTTGCATCAGATGAGGCTGTGATATCCAAAAACACCAACTCGTCCGCCATAGACTCGTTGTAAAATGCCGCTATTTCAACAGGGTCCCCTGCATCTCTTAAATTAACAAAATTTACGCCTTTAACAACTCGTCCATTGTTTACATCAAGGCATGGAATAATTCTTTTTGTATGCACAATACCAACTCCTGTTTATTTCTTCTCAAATCGGTTAATAACATCGGCAAGGTTTAAAGCGCCTTGATAAATGGCCTTGCCTATAATAACACCGTGGGAACCTATTTGGTCTGCCTTTTCAATATCCATCATTGCAGATATTCCGCCTGAGGCAATTATATTAACACCTGTTGCATCAATAATTTCCTTAGTGCTTTCAATGTTAGGGCCAACCATCATTCCGTCCTTTGTAATGTCGGTATAAATAATAGTCTTTACGCCAAATTTCTTCATCTGCTTGCAAAGCTCCATTGCAGAAACCTCACTTACCTTTTCCCAGCCCTGTATAGCCACTCTTCCGTTAACAGCATCAATGCCAACGGCAATTTTATCTCCATATATTTTCACTGCTTCTTTTACTATTTCAGGGTTGCTAACGGCTGTTGTACCTAAAATAACACGGGATACACCAATGGCAATTCTTTCTTCAATATCACGCATGGTTCTTATACCACCGCCTGTTTGTACTGGAACGTTAAAGGTATCAATTATTTTTTTAATAACATCTTGGTTGTAGCCTGCGCCCATTCTTGCACCATCAAGGTCTACAACGTGTAAGTATGTAGCACCTGCTGCTACAAATTTTCTTGCAATACCCAGGGGGTCATTACCATACACAGTCATATCATCAAATCTGCCTTGTTTAAGGCGCACACACTGTCCGTTTTTAATATCGATAGCAGGATATATTTGCATATTTAAAGCCTCCCAAAGTTTTCAAGTATTTTAAGTCCCGTATCTCCGCTTTTTTCAGGATGAAATTGTAAAGCAAAGATATTGTCTTTCTGCGCCGCAACTTGTATTTCTTTTCCATAAAAGCATGTTGCGCTAACCACAGGGGCAGTAGTTTCTAAATAATAGGAATGAACGAAGTAAACATATGGTTCGTCCCCAAGGCCTTCGAAAAGGGGATTTCTCATTTTAATATCTAATGAATTCCACCCGATTTGAGGAATTTTCTCTGTATCTGGCAACCGAACAATTTCTCCTGGAATAAGACCAAGGCCTTCATATTCACCGTTTTCATAGCTTTTGTCAAACATCATCTGCATACCAAGGCAAATGCCCAAAAACGGTTTATTTTGTGCAACTATTTTGTATATAACCTTGTCTATTCCCTTGTCACGTATTGTCTTAATTGCGTCACAAAATGCACCAACGCCTGGCAAAACCACCTTGTCCGCTTCTTCAATCACCTTTGGGTCATCAGTAATAACCGCTTCAAAACCTAAAAATTCAAATGCCTTCTGAACACTTCTTAAATTGCCCATTCCATAGTCAATAATCGCTATCAATCCAACTACACCTCCAGCATTCCTTTTGTTGAAAGAACGCCATCAATTCTTTCGTCATATGATGTTGCAATATCCAGTGCCTTTGCAAATGCCTTAAAAATGGCCTCCGCAATATGATGATTATTTTTACCTGCAAGCATTTTAAAATGAAGATTCATTCCGGCATTGTTCACCACTGCCCTAAAGAACTCCTCCACCATTTCTGTATCCATGTCTCCAATTCTGTCTGTTGAAAACGCCACATCGAAGTTTAAATATGGTCTTCCGCTGATATCCATTGAGCAAAGTATAAGGGTTTCGTCCATAGGCAAAATAAAACTGCCGTATCGCTTTATACCGATCTTGTCCCCAAGTGCCTTATTAAGGCATTTCCCAAACACAATTCCAATGTCTTCAATAGTATGGTGACAGTCCACCTCAAGATCACCCTTGGCATCGCATTTAAAATCAATAAATCCGTGTTTAGAAACATGAGTAAGCATATGGTCAAAAAATCCCACTCCTGTTGAAATTTCGTTAATACCCTTTCCATCAATATTCATTTCCATAACAATTTTGGTTTCAAGGGTATCCCTGTTCATTTGTGCTGTACGCATATTACACCTCCCTCAAGATATCTGTTCAAAAGTGACCAAAACAGATTGGTATAATTTAGATAAATTTACTATTTATTTTACTACCATTTGGCAAATAAATCAATAATTCTACCGAAATTTCTACTTACTTTCTAACACGAACCGCATTTGCATGTGCAGTTAAGCCCTCGGCATTTGCAAAATCAATTAAATCGTCTTGCAATGCAAGCAAAGCATTTTTGCTAAAAGAAATGATACTGCTTTTTTTAATAAAATCGTCTATCGATAACGGAGAGAAAAACCGTGCTGTACCGCCTGTAGGCAAAACATGGTTCGGCCCTGCCATATAATCTCCCAACGGCTCTGGGGAATAATGCCCCATAAATATTGCCCCTGCGTTTTGTACCAGTGGCAGTAACTCAAATGGCGATGATGTGCAAAGCTCCATATGCTCTGGTGCAATACCATTGGATATATCACAAGCTTCTTCTATTGTATCCACAACAATAATTGCACCAAAATTGTTTATAGACTTTTCTATAATCTCTTTTCTTTCAAGCACTGCTGTCTGCTTTTCAATTTCAAGCTGAACCTCTTGGGCAAGTTTTTCGTCCGTTGTTATTAAAATTGCACTGGCAAGTTCATCATGTTCCGCCTGACTAAGCATATCAGCCGCCACAAATTGTGCATTAGCACTGCTGTCTGCAATAATAAGTATTTCACTTGGCCCTGCAACGGAATCAATGTTAACGTGACCGTAAACAGTCCTTTTTGCAAGAGCAACAAATATATTTCCAGGCCCACAAATTTTATCTACCTTTGGAACGCTTTCAGTTCCGTATGCTAAAGCGGCAATTGCCTGCGCGCCACCTATTTTAAATATTTCAGTTACACCAGCTTCAACAGCCGCAACAATGGTTGTTGGGTAAACACTTCCGTCCTTTTGTGCCGGCGTTGTCATATAAATATTTTTAACTCCAGCCACATGTGCCGGAATCACATTCATTATAACACTTGATGGATATGCCGCTTTTCCACCTGGAACATATACACCCACATTTTCCAGTGGACGTATAAGCTGACCAAGAATTTCCCCGTTAGGGCTTGGCTCAAACCAGCTGTTAATTTTCTGCTTTTGGTGAAAATCCTTTATTCTTGTTGCCGCTCGGCGAATAACTCTTATTAAATCCTCACTCACCTGTGTATAGGCATATTCAATTTCTTCCCTGCTTACTTTTATACATGAAGCATCTATGTCAATTTTATCGAACTGCTTTGTGTAGTTAAAAACAGCCTTGTCACCGTTTTTACGTACATCTGTAAGTATTTCATCTACTATTTCCTGCACATTTTCGTGTTCAAGCTGAGAACGAGATAAAATTTGTTTTACAATTTTCTTTCCATCTTCTGTTTCATATCTAATTATAGGTATCATTTTTCTACCTCCTTAATCAGCTTTCGTATTTGGTCTATTACGTTCATTATTCTTTCATGCTCCATCTTCATTGAAACCCTGTTCACTATTACCCTTGCACTAAGTGGACAAATATCCTCCAAAACCTCAAGGCCGTTTTCTTTTAGTGTTGCACCGCTTTCCACAATATCAACTATAACATCGGAAAGACCAACAATTGGTGCAAGTTCTACCGATCCATTCAGCTTTATAATTTCAACAGTCTGCTGTTTTTGGTGATAAAAGTAGTCTGTGGCAATTTTAGGGTATTTTGTGGCAACACGAAGGGTATGGCATTTATCCATTTTTTCTCGCATTTCGGGTAAGCCAGCCACAGCCATTTTACACTTGCCAAGGTTAAGGTCTAGCATTTCATAAATATTTCTGTCTTCTTCCAAAATTGTATCTTTTCCAACAACGCCAATATCTGCGGCCCCATGCTCTACATATGTAGGAACATCACTGGTTTTTGCCAAAAATATTTTTAACCCTAGTTCCTCATTCACAAATATAAGCTTTCTGCTTTTTTCTTTCATTTCCTCACAAGGCATACCAATTCTTTCAAGCAAATCCATGGTTTGTTCGGCAAGCCGTCCCTTCGCAAGGGCAAATGTTAAATATCTCATTTTTCTTCCTCCCTCTGTGGCTTAACCAAATCGTCAATTGTAATATCAGAGGTCATTACGCCTATCTCGTCTAAAATTTTTACGTATTTTATGTTTACCGCATCCACAAAGTACAAAAGACTTTCCATTCCTCGTTTCTTTGCATAGCTAAGGTTTTCTTCAAAGTCTTCGCCTATAAGGCTATTTTCTAACTTAATTCCACTTTCTCTGTACACATCTGCTATTTTAAGTGCCGACGCCCTGCCTTCAGCCGTATATGCAACCATTGCATTTGTACCCTCAACACCCAAATCCACATTGTTGTTTTCAAGTACACTTAAAACCTCGTTTATCTTTATACCAAAACCAACGGCAGGAATTTTTTTACCAAACTGCTGTACAAGGTTGTCATAACGACCGCCGTCTACAATAGAATACCCCGTACCATAGGTATATCCTCTAAAAATAATGCCCGTGTAATAATTAAGGCTGTTAACCATGCCCAGGTCAAACACCACATAATCCTCCACACCGTACAATTTAAGGCTGTCATAAAGATTTTCCATTTCTTTAAGTGCTGTTAATGCTTCCTCGCTTTTTGTAAGACGAACTGCCTCAGCAATTACGTTTTTTGTACCAACCATTTTAGGCAGTTTTATAAAAAGCTGTTTAATGTTCTCATTCATTTCTTTGTCTTCAATCAGACTTTCAACGCCAACATAATTTCTTTTTGCAACCATGTTTTTAAGCTCATTGCAGTCCTCTGGCAAAAGACCAGTTTCTTCTAAAATACTATTAAAAAAGTTAACTTGACCTATGTGCAGTCTAAATTCCTTAACACCCGATGCAAGTATGCTTTTTACTGCAATGGCTATTACCTCTGCATCGGCATCTGTGCTGTCCACACCCATAAGTTCAATGCCTGCTTGGGCAAGCTCGCATAATTTGCCCTGATAGCTTTCGCTGTAACGAAAAGCATTTCCAAAATATGAAAATCTTAATGGCCCCGTCACTTTGGCATATGCTGTTGCGGCAATCCTTGCTATTGGCGGTGTCATGTCACTTCTAAGGGCAAGGGAGCTTCCGTTTCTATCAAAAAACCGAAACATCTGCTTAGGGCTTGTACTTCCCATTTTTTCATCAGAAAAAACCTCAATATATTCAAACATAGGGCTTTCCACAGCATTGTAACCATAACCCTCAAATACTTTTTCAATTCTTGCACAAACTTCTTTTTTTGCCATTGCCTCCTGGGGCAAAATATCTCTTACACCAATAGGTGTATGCAGTTTAATGTTCAACATAGATTCATTCCTCCACTTTATTACGCTATTGCTTCACTATACTAAAGTACAGTATATATATACTTCTCTTTTTTGTCAAATATTTTTATTGAATTTTTAGTATAATGGAAATTTTTTGCTTTTGCACTACTCACTATTCCCTTAGTTTACCATACTATTCCTGCATGTACGTGCGTCCGTAAGGACTTTCTAGTATCGCCCATAAGTGGGTATTGGATTAAAGAGAAATCTAATTGGTTAGCCGACTTACCAGTAGCCGAAAGGTCAATGGGAACAAAGCACGTCGGAAAA
>JBFWMT010000078.1:0-8057 GCA_050251415.1 Anaerotignaceae bacterium
AAAAATAGCTTGTACTTGTACCCTCTTTTTAAAAGTGCGGGAATCTGTATAATTGCCTGCATTGCCCACCCAATAAGAAATGCAAACGTAAGTCCATAAATTCCAAAACGGTCATTTAAAAATACATAGTAAATAATTATAATTGCATTTGAAACAATACTCATTGCCGCAGGTATGTTAAATTCGTCCATTGATTGCAAAATGCCAACAAAGGAAAATGCCAAACCTGTAAATATTGTAGCTGGAAATAGTATTCGTAATAACTTTGTACAAAGTACCGCTGTTGGGGCATCAAACCCATCAGCAAACCACGTTGTAAGCTGTGGTGCAAATATAATGCCCAAAACTGTAAGTAGGGTAGAAAGCATACCAACCATTGTAATAAAGTTGTTTGAAAGCTTAAAGGCCTCTTCTTTGCCTTTTTTTTGAATATACTCATTGAATACTGGTATGAAACTTGCAGAAATAGCTGATGCAAAAACCACATCAAAAAATATACGTGGTATTAGGCTTGCCGTTGAAAATGCATTAGCTTGTGGGCCTATGGAATAATTCCATGCCAAAAATTGCTCACGTACCAAACCCAAAAGTTTCCCAATAAGGGTAATTATCATCATAAAACTAACGGCTTTTACCGCATTATTCTTTTCTTTAGTCATTTCATATCCTCACAATACGCCTTATTATACAGCATATTATTATACCCCTTTTTTTACAAAAAAGGTAGCTTTTTTCAATTTAATTTTAAATTATATAATAAGAAATAAGGATAGAGGTTTTCCCCTACCCTTATTTGTTTAGTATAAATTTATTTTTTCAAAAACTGCCGTTTCACCATTAAGCTTAAACCTTAAGGTAACAAAATTCTTGTTAATTTCTCCGTTTGCTTTCCAAAGCTGTGGCAATGAAATATACCTTACTCCCTCTTTAACTGTAAGTGAATAGCTGCTTTGGCTGTTTGAAATTACAAAAACATTTTTCCCAGTATCTACAATATCCTTTAACGCACTTTGGAACAATGCTTCTTCGTGTTCATCGTAAAAATCAGATGGTGCAAGGTCCATAAAGAAAATAACATTTTTATTATTTGCATTAATTACGTCGTTTTTAAATGATGACCACTGTGATTTTTTCGTTTGCACAAAACCACCATACTGTGCAAACATATTAACAAGTGTAACATTATTTTTATTGTATACCTTATAGTCTTCAGTCCATTTAATTACTTCTGCACCGTTTCCAGCAGAAATATCGCTTTTACCAGCAAACACAGCTATATCACTGTTACCAAGGGTAGTGTTAACTTTTGCTCTTTCAGATGTGTAAGTATTTACGTTTGCCACACCGCTTGTTAGGGAACCAGCCATGCTAATATATGTATAGCCACTCTCCTTGCCTGTGGTGTCTCCCTCAAACCTGTCTTTTATACGCTGTGCTACAGGAACTTCAACATTTGCATCAATAGGAAATTCTCCACGCAAATTATCAAAATACATTACCTGCTGCGCTGTGTTTGTGTTTGTAATTGCTGCAACATAAATAGTTTTAACAGATATTGGGTATGTAACATTTGAAGGTATATCGGCTGTCATTGTCTGCCAATCCGTCCAGTTTACGTCACGTGAAAAATCAATAACATTTTCCGCCCCATTGGCATCAATAATTTTTGCACGTACCCAATGCCCTGTGCCGTTGCCTTTTATGTCAAGTTTAAGTCTGCTTGGCTGCCCACTTATTGCAACTGCCGTTGGGAAGCTAAGATATGCCGCCTGTGTAGTGGCAGCTTCTTTAAAATAATAGCTTAAAGCAAGTCCCTTACTTCCATCACTTATATTTGCTGTAGATATTCCTGCTATACCATCTATACCAGTTGGGTATGAAGTAAAATCAAGATATTTTACATTTTCAAAGCTTGAAATCATTTTTTCTTCTGTTCCCACAACAACCTTTACATAGCACTTTATGTCCCCATAACTGCATGTAATATAGCCTGCACCTTTTTTAGTTGCTTTAAATGCAGTTCCGTTTATTTCACCAAAGTCTGATGAAAGACTTACTCCCTTTGTAAGTTCTGCTGTGTTCCCATCTACTGTAATTCCTTTAAAACTAAGATTTACAGACTCGCCAACGTTCAGGTTAATCTGTGATTTATTTGCCTCGATTGCGGCTATTTCAGACACCTCAACCGTGGTGGTTGCAACCAGATTGTTGTAGGTTGCTGTAATAAACGCACTTCCCGTGCTTTCTGCCTTAAATGCATTACCATTAATTGTTCCCATGTTACTGTCACAGGCAAAATCAACGTCGCTTGTGGAAACGGCAATACGATGATAATTTTCATCATAGCCATAAACCTCAAATGTTGCAGTTCCACCCTCAACAATACTTTGCGCTGATGGTTTCACATGAAGTTCAGTAATTTCTCCAACTGTACTATTGTCAAAAACACCCACTGCTATCATCACTGGTCTTTCGCTGCCTTCTGCCGGACTAGATACAGTTGAAACACTGCTTTCTTCTATGGTTTTAACCGCCATTAAAGATGAGCCGCCGCCATCAAGGTTCAGTCCATTGTACATTCCTTCACTTTTTAAAAGCCATACTGCCTCATCAACAGTTAAACCAATGCTTACGTTACTGCCATTACTTCTCTGTCCGTCTGCTACAAATATTTTAAGTGTTTTCTGGTCTTGAGATAAACCAAGCAAAGTTCTTGGCTGTCTGCCTGTTGCCATTTCGCCGTAATTTTCAGGCTTTTCACCATTTTTAAGTATAACTCCACCACCACTGATAGCTGTGTTTATTTTGTCAACATCAAATGTAGAAGTTATTTTGAACTCTGCACTTTGTCCAACTGCAAATTTGCTTATATAAACATCTGCAAACTCGCTACTTAAAACAACAATGTAACCATTTTCTGGTATAGTAACTGTTTCACCTTTTGCTGAAATTTTCACTATTTTACCATCTTCAACAACTAACTTTGTAAGATTACTGAATCTTGCATCAATTGCTTTGGTGTCTGTACAAACGTTTCTATCTAGGTAAACAGGATAAATCATTTGCGTAATAGAGTTTATTCCAGCAAATTCAAAGTAAGAGTTGCCGTCTGCATAAAACTCCATATGGTTTGTAAGGTAGTCAAAATATGCCTGACCATTTATGTCTTCAAAATATGTACCAAACTGACCTCCGTTCAAATTTTTGTCTGTATCCATGGATACAACTTTACCATTGGCAACATTCGTACCAAAACCCGCAGAATATTTGCCTGTCATGCCAAAATAAGCTGAATTAACACCTGCAATTGCGTTTGCATCGGTTATAAGCTTCCCAACCTTTTCCCTAAGCCCTGCCTCGGTTTTGGACTGAATTGGTTCAACGGATATATTGCTATTGGTCAAATCCACGGTTAGCTTGTATATGTCTAACCATCCCTCTTCTGTAAGTCTGTGCATTTTCTCATATGTAACTCCCTTGGCAACCATTTCAGTTGTAACCTGCTGGTAAAGGGTAGTTGCACCGAAGGCAACGGTACTGCAAGCTAAAATAGTTCCAGCCAATACCGTAACCACAATTATTTTTCTAAAGACATTTATTTTCATTTATTTTCTCCTTAAATTCATGATGTCGCTTTTTTACAGCTATTTTATTTCATATCCACCTTTAATAATAAACCATGCCTCTTGGCTTGTAACAACTGCTCCACGCCCGTCTGCTCTAGGTATAATAATAAGGTGATTTTTTTCCAACTCTGTACCGTTAAAATATTCTGCACCTGTCGAAGTATCAATAATTCCGTCTACACCAGTGCAATAGCTTATGGCAGTTCCGCTTCTTAAAATAATTTCAGCGCCCTCCTTGCCAACAACGATCTGCCCCTGAGTTGCCTGAACAGGTTCAAAAGTAAGTGCTCCACTTGTATCGGCCGTGCCTAGGTCTTCAATCTGAGCCATGACGTTATCTACTATTCTCTGCTCATTAATGGCAGTGCCTGTTGAAGAAACACTTGTGTTAAGTATGCCAAGCAGATTTGCTATAGACTCGTCAACATAGCTTTTGGTAACTATGGGGTCTGCGCTAGAGCCAGGGTCAACACTGGATGCCGCCCCAACGGAGTAAATTGTACCCGCCACTATTAATGCTGTAACTGTTCCAAAAACAGCTATCTTTTTATTTATACTCATATATTAATCCTCCCGAATGTAAATTGACCCTCGTTGCAAATGATTACATACAATACCCAAAGCGTATGTACATAAATAATGATAGCACAAATTTATACTTTTTTCCGCTTTTTGACCAATTTTTAATAAAATTGTAACTTAAAAAAGCAATAAAATTTGGCAACATATAAATAGACCGATTTTCTAGGAAAAAGTTCCCAAATAATCGGTCTATTTTTAGTGTTAGAAAAATTTTTTAACTGCACTTCCGCCCATATAACTGCATAAATCACCTTGCACAAAGCCATTTTCAACCATTTCAGCCTCAATTTCATCCCTTATTTTCCACCAGCTTTCGTTCCAGTTGGCAAATAAGGTGTTGTCTTTGGGTGCTCGTCCAATAATTCTTTGTACATAAACCTGTGGTGATAAATACCTTAAAAAAGCAATTACACGTTTCTTGTATTCCTCCACAGTACAAAGAATAAATTCATTGTTTTTGTATTGCATGGCCATTTCTGTTCCATCAACAATATACAGCGCATGAAGCTTTATAAAATCAGTTTTAAGAACAGATACTATTTTTGCGGCTTCAATTACATCTGTCATGTTATCCCATGGAAGATTAACTATAAGATGTGTACAGATTTTAAATCCATATTGTTTAATTAAAATCATTGCCTCAATATACTCCGCAAGGCTATGCCCACGGTTAATTTTTTCCAGCGTGTGGTAATTGGTGCTTTGCAGTCCAAGCTCCACCGTTATTTCTATTCCTTTTTCAACCTCAATTGCCTTTAGCACATCCAGATATTCTTTTCTTATACAATCTGGCCTTGTGGAAACGGCAATTTCAACAATATTCTCCCCAGTTACCTGTTTCATATAGCTTTCAAACTGTTCCAATGGCAAAAATGTATTTGTAAAGTTTTGAAAATATGCAATAAATTTATTCGCTTTATATCTGCCGCCAATGTACTCCATATTTGCTTTAAGCTGCTCCCTAATTAAAAGAGTGCCGGATAGATTTTCAAATCCGGCACCCTCATCATCGCAATAAGTACATCCACCTTTTCCGTCCACTCTGTTAGGGCAGGAAACTGGTATGTTAAGCGGCAGTTTATAAACTTTTTCGCCATATCTGTTTTTAAGATACTGCGAGTAACGATTGTAAACATCTCCGCAAATATTCATTTATTTTAAATAATATATTTTTGTGCATTTGCCGGGAGCGCATCAGCCTTAGCACTAACAATCATAGAAAAATCAACATTTTCGTTTGTTGAGAATTCCTCAACTTTTTTAACAAACTGGCCGAAGTCTTCCGTTGGCATATCCTTAACAATATTGTTTAAACCATCAATATAGATATGTTCGATATCGCTGTCCTGGCTCATAATGCCACATATAAACCCAAAGAAAGTTTTATGGTCTTCCATTTTGTAGTTCGTTTTCACAAAACGTATATTATAGTGTAAATCATACATGTGTCTGTTGTCATCATCAATAAAAACAATGTGACCGTTTGCTGCTTTACCGGATTCATTAGCCATTTCAATAAGCCTTTTTGTCTTACCCTCGCCTTTTTCTCCTGCAATAATCTGTATCATTACAATCTCCCCCTTTTATTTGGATATGATTTGTTTTTGATGTTACTAAATTATACTACAGCAACAGAATTAACTCAATAAATTTAATAAAAATCATCTATAAATTAAGTTATTTCTTAATTTTAGTATTCTATCACAAAGTTAAAATTCCTCTTTTTTTTCTATTTTTTTTACTTTTTAGTTATTATTAAAAATAAATAAGGTTTTGCCTAATTTAAGAAGTAAAATATTATGCATTATGTCTAAAACCACACGTTTTGCAAAAATCTTCTACCACCTTGTTCTGTCTAAAACCTTCCGCCATCCTTTCGGCACGATTCGTGTTTAATATCTCTTCCAGGCTATTTTCATTAATATTGCCCAAAACCATACTCCCATCACTGTCTATACAGCATGGAACAACGCTTCCATCACACAAAATTCCTATGTGGGTTTTAAGCCCAAAGCACTTGCCATGTGTAAAAATTTCTTTGCCGCCATTTTTAGGCCAAATAAACCGTTCCTCTTGTTGAAGATAAATATTGTTGGCAAGCTTAATTCCATTTCGGTCGGTAACACCATCGGCAATATTTTTTTGTGGGTTAAATTCCTTTTCAAGCATCTCCGTTATTATTTTATTTGTTGAAACACTACCCTCTGAATTTAAATTCCATAGCCTAAGGCAAATAACAATTCTTCCTTCTTTTTGTATTTCCCTAATGAAAGAAAAAATATTCTCTATATATTGCTGAAAATATTCCTGTTTTTCACCTTCAAAACTGTGAAGTGAAATATTTATCTGCCTTAAAGCTGGCTTATCTTTTATTTTTTCGCCAACGGTACCTATCAGTGTTCCGTTTGTTGTTATGTTTGCAAAAATCCCCTTTACTTCACAGCAATCTAAAAGCTTTTCAATATTGCTATGCCTTAGGGGTTCCCCCATAACGTGCATATATATGTAATTTGTGTATGGCTTTATTTTGTACAATACCATGTCAAAAAACTCTGGTGTCATTTCCATAGGTTTTCTCTTTGTTTTGGGGCAAAAGCTACAGCTAAGGTTACATATATTTGTTATTTCTACATATACTTTTTTAAATTTTCTCATACTCTAGTCAAATAACGCTGTAGAAATATATCTTTCTCCAGTATCAGGCAGAAGAACAACTATATTTTTACCTTCGTTTTCTGGCCTCCTTGCCAATATTTTCGCCGCATAAATTGCCGCACCCGATGAAATGCCAACCAAAAAACCATCGGTTTTTGCAATCTCACGCCCTGCCTCAAGAGCTTCCTCATCCTTTATTTTTATAACCTCATCAATTATACTAACATCCAACACCTTTGGAATGAAGCCTGCTCCTATACCCTGTAATCCGTGTGCCCCACTGCTTTCTCCGCTTAAAACGGCACTGTTAAAGGGTTCTACCGCCACAATTTTTATGTTTTTGTCAAATTCCTTTAACCTTGTGCCAACACCTGTAATAGTTCCTCCTGTACCAACACCTGCTACAAAATAGTCGATTTTCCCGTCCGTATCCACAATAATTTCCTCAGCAGTTGTAACAATATGTGCCATTGCATTGGCTGGATTTTCAAACTGATTTGGTATAAAAGAGTTAGGATATTCCTTTGCAAGCTCATTGGCCTTGCTTATTGCGCCACTCATTGCCTGCGCTGCAGGAGTAAGCACAATTTCTGCTCCTAGCATTTTTAAAAGCTTTCTTCGCTCAATGCTCATACTTTCGGGCATGGTAAGTATCAGCCTATAGCCCCTTATTGCCGCAATGTATGCAAGACCAACACCTGTGTTCCCGCTTGTAGGTTCAATTATAACGGTATCCTCTTTTAATAACCCGCGCTCTATGGCATCATTTATCATAAATAACGCAGCTCTATCCTTTGTAGATCCAAGAGGATTAAAATATTCTGCCTTGGCAATGATATTGCCTTTAAGTCCATTTTTTTTACAGTATCCACTAAGTGAAACCAGTGGAGTATTTCCAATTAACTCAATTAAATTTTCAGCTATCTTAGCCATACAACCAACTCCTTATTTAATTTATTCTTATAAGTATAGTCCCAAATCAAAAATACTTCAACTCCAGTGTTTCTTAAATATTTTTATTTTCCAAGCCAACGTAAAAATTTTATTTTCAAAATCGCCCAAAATGTTATGCAAAAGTAACAAAATGTTAGCGTTGACTCATCCACATTATTAGGCATATTATAGAGTAATCATCCATAAATTTGATTTAAGCAAATTTCATCCATATTGAGGAGGTAAAAAATATGGACACAA
>JBFWMT010000079.1:0-7837 GCA_050251415.1 Anaerotignaceae bacterium
TGCTGTTTTAATAAAGTATAGTTTTCCACTTTTTAAAGTAGTACAGGATAAACTGGATAAGGTAAATACAGTAATGCGTGAAAATTTATCTGGTGTGCGTGTTGTAAAGGTTTTTGTGAGAAGCAAGCATGAAATTGAAAAGTTTGATGAAGCAAATGAAGACTATAGGGATACAACCATTAAGGCTTTTCGCACTATTGTTTTACTTATGCCTGTTATGATGCTGGTTATGAATGGGGCAACTATTGCTATTATTTATTTTGGTGGTTTGCAGGTGGTTGCAGGCACTATGCTTGTAGGCGATGTAATGGCTTTTTTAACGTACCTTATGCAGATTCTTATGTCGCTTATGATGATTACCATGGTATTTATGGTTTTTTCAAGGGCAAAGGTTTCTGGCGACCGTATAATTGAAGTTTTGGAAACGGAAATAGACATTGTGAATCCCCAAAAACCTGTTGAAGATCCTATTACAAATGGTAAAATTGAGTTTAAAAATGTTACATTTAAATATGAAGGTGGAAGCGGTGAGCCTGTGCTTGAAAATGTAAATTTTGTAGCCCAAGCAGGGCAGACAGTTGCAATCTTAGGTGAAACAGGTTCTGGAAAATCATCACTTGTTAACCTTATTCCAAGGCTTTATGACGTTTTGGGCGGAGAAATTTTAATTGATGAAACAAATGTAAAAGACATGGATTTAACTGTGCTTAGAAGCCAAGTAGCAGTTGTTTTGCAGGAAGCAATTTTATTTAGTGGAACAATTAGAGACAACTTGCTTTGGGGCAAGGGAAATGCTACAGAGGAGGAGATAGTATGTTCAGCACAAAATGCACAGGCACATGACTTTATAATGGATTTGCCCGACAAATATCAAACCGAACTAGGGCAGAAAGGGGTTAACCTTTCAGGCGGACAAAAACAAAGAATATCTATTGCAAGGGCACTTATTAAAAAACCAAAAATACTTATTTTTGACGATAGTACAAGTGCTGTAGATATGCTTACAGAAAAGAAAATTCAAAAAGCACTTGCCACTGAACTAAAGAACAGTACAAAAATTATTATTGCACAGCGAATTAGTTCGGTTTTAAACGCAGATAAAATTTTGGTATTGGGTAACGGTACAATTGTTGCTGAAGGTACACATGATGAATTGATTAAAACCAGTAAGGATTATCAAGAAATTTACTACTCTCAGACAGGAAAGGGGGCAGCCATAAATGAGTGATGACAAACAAAAAATGAGAGGCCCTATGGGCCCGGGTCACAACGCAATGATGAAGCCACAAAAAGCAAAAGATACAAAAGGAACGGCAAAGCGCCTTTTAAAATATCTAGGTAAACACAAAAGTAAGCTGGTCATCATTTGTATTCTTGTAATAATATCAACCCTTATGACCACTGTTGCAACTAGAATAATGGGTATTGCCATAGATGAATTTATTGGAAAAGGGAACATAAACGGACTAATAAAGCTTTGCTGGATTCTAGTTGTACTTTATGCATTGTCAAGCATTTTTACGTGGTTGCAAAGTGTTACTATGATAAATATTGCACAGAAAACCGTTGCTGAGCTAAGAAAAGAAGTTTTCGATAAGCTTCAGAAACTTCCGTTGAAATATTTTGATACAAATACCCATGGTGAGGTAATGAGCCGCATTACAAATGATGTTGATAACATATCCACTACTCTTAACCAAAGCATTTCCCAGGTACTTTCTAGCGTTCTTACTGTGACTTTTACCATTGTTGCAATGCTTTTATTAAGCCCTGTGCTTACCCTTGTAAGTGTGCTTGTTATACCTATAATGATAGCTTTAACGAAGTTTATTACAAGTAAATCACGTAAGCACTTTTCAACTAGGCAGAAAAAGCTTGGTAAGCTTAACGGCTATATAGAAGAAGTGATTTCGGGGCAAAAGGTTGTAAAAGTTTTTACCCGTGAGGATAAGGAAATAGAAGAATTTAATGTTATAAACAAGGATTTACTATCTTCAGGTATAAAGGCGGAAATATATTCTGGCGTTATTGGGCCTCTTTCATCAGCGCTTAACAATATGAGCTACGCACTTATTGCTGGGTGCGGTGGCCTTATGATAGTTGCAGGACTTCCCATGTCGGTAGGTACAATTTCTGCATTTTTGTCATACTCAAAGCAATTTACAAGACCTTTAAATGAGATTGCAAACCTTGCCAGCACTATTATGTCGGCTTTGGCTGGGGCAGAACGTGTATTTGCTGTACTTGATGAAAAAGAAGAATTAGCTGATGTTGACCATGCCTATGACCTTAAAGAGGTTGAGGGCACTGTTGTTTTGGAAAATGTTAATTTTTCTTATGAAGAAGGAAATCCAATTCTTAAAAATATAAACCTATATGCGAAGCCGGGGCAGACCATAGCTCTTGTTGGCCCAACAGGCGCAGGCAAAACAACAATAATTAATCTGCTTACAAGGTTTTACGATATACAAAGCGGAAATATTACCGTTGACGGGCATAACATTAAGGATATACGCCGTGACAGCCTTAGAGAGGCATTAGGTATTGTGTTACAGGACACATACCTGTTTACGGGAACAATAGAAGAAAATATAAGATATGGTAGGCTAGATGCAACCTTTGAAGAAATTAAAGCAGCGGCAAAGCTAGCGAATGCACATGAATTTGTTAAGCGTCTGCCTGATGGGTATAATACTGTGCTTACAGATGGAGGAGGTAATTTAAGCCAAGGCCAGCGACAGATGATTAGCATTGCCAGAGCCATTCTTTCAGACCCAGCAATACTAATTTTAGATGAAGCAACAAGTAGTGTGGATACACGTACTGAAATGAAAATACAAGAGGCTATGCATAATCTTATGCAAGGCAGAACAAATTTTGTTATTGCCCACAGGCTTTCTACAATTAAGGATGCTGACCTTATCGCAGTAATAAACGGTGGTAGTATTATTGAACGTGGTAATCACCAACAGCTTTTAGAGAAAAAAGGCTTTTATTACAATCTTTATATGAGCCAGTTTGCCCAGGAAACAGCATAATCCAATTAAAAATCCTCTGCTGTAGTGTAAATTGCTAGGCAGAGGATTTTTTGAAGTTTAGTAAATTTGAAGTTTAGTAAATTATATTTATATTAGTATGTGAACATCTGTGCCCATGCGGTTCCATTGATACCAATACCGATATATTTAAAGTTAGGCTTCATAATATTAGCTCTATGACCTGGAGAATTCATCCATGCAGTTACAACTTCTGATGGTGTTTTCTGACCGATTGCAATATTTTCTCCTGCACCACTGTAGCTTGCGCCTGCCTCAGCAAGGGCTGTAAAACAGCTTCTTCCATCAGGACGTGTATGGCTAAAGCTTGTTTTAATTTCTGTTGCTCTAACCTGTGCTGCAGCTGTTACTTTTGAATCTATGGAAAGAGGAGAGAGACCTTCTTTTGCACGTTCTGCATTAACTAAGTTTACAACTTCCTGTGCGTAGGCAGATACGGATGTATTGCTGGCAGTGTTGGTTGCAGTAGTGTTAGTTGTAGCAGTTTTGCTTGTTGTAGTATCTGCTGTAGTAGTTTTGCTTGCTGCAGTAGTGTTAGTTGTAGTAGCTTTGCTTGCATTTGTATTTGTTGTTGTAGCTTTGCTTGCATTTGTATTTGTTGTTGTAGCTTTGCTTGCATTTGTATTTGTTGTAGTAGCTTTGCTTGGAGTTGTATTTGCTGTAGTAGCTTTGTTTGCAGTAGTAGCTTTATTTGCAGCTGTATCTACTGGAGTAGCTTTGTTTGCAGTAGTGCTTGTTGTAGTTTTGCTTGTAGCTGTATTGGCTGTAGTTTCTTTGCATGCTGTTCCATTTGAAGAACTACAGTCTGTACCGGTTACGTTAGCATTACCAGAAAAGAATCCAAGGTTAGTAAAGTATTGTAATTTATCCTTAATGGCACTTGAGCAGTTACTATCTAAAATAGAATTGATGTCGCAGTTTGCAGAACCAGAAGTACAAGCCAGAACGCTAGTGCTTAATTTGCAGGACTGCAAACTGTTGCTTAATGTATTTGTGCACAAAGGCGCAGCCATTGCACTTGCAGACATAGACATTACCGCTGCTAATGTTATTATTGCTGAGTTAAGTTTTTTCATATTATTTCCTCCTAATCATTTTTTGCATCACTATGCAAATATTAATAATATGTTATGTAATTATTACATAATTGTTACGCACCTATAGTACCATATTATTATTGGTTTTGAAACCAGTAAAAACTGGAAGAAACAAAAATAAAAAAAGATCCGAAATATCAATAATTTCGGACCTTAGCTTTTAAAATTATTTAAATGTGTCGTCTTCTTTCTTTTTGCCAAAGGCACTGAATAAAGATTTCTTTTCAGGTGCGGCAACCTCTTCAACCTTGTTTGAAAGATTAGGTTCTCTTTTTGCATATACTTCTTGTTTAAGTACAGGAATACGTACACCTCTGTTTGTTCCAAATTCAATAATGTAACATTCTGCTGTAACATCTACTATCTTTCCGTACATTCCGTTTGCAAGCAATACAGAGTCATCAACGCCAATGCTTTTTCTCATATCCTCCATAGCCGCTGCTTTCTTTTTTTGTGGCCTAACAGAGAAAAAGTACATTACACCAAAAATAACAACACAGTATAAAAGAATTAACACAATAGGGTTGTTAAAACCTCCTGCTGTTGTTGATGAACCAGATGAACTGGATGCTGCTCCGCTTACAACTGTTGATAATAAACTGAAATTCATTAATTATCTCTCCTTTGAATTAGATGATTTTTCACAGATATATACGCAGTAAGTAAAATAAAGTTTACGCATAACACTACCATTATAGTAAACATTTTACAATACGTCAATAGCTATTGTTTACGGGTCTTGTTTGTTGGTCTACCCTCAACCCCACGTTTAAAGCCCTCAAGTTTCTGTTTTTTATACTCAACAAACCTGTCCTCATCAAGGGCAGTACGTATTTCTTCCATAAGTGTATTAAAATAATAAAGATTATGCAGTACGCAAAGACGCATTGCCAGCATTTCTTTTGCTTTAAAAAGATGTCTAATATAGGCTCTGGAATAACGCTTGCACGCAGGGCACTGGCAACCTGGTTCAATTGGCTCATCGTCAAGCTCGAACTTGGCGTTAAGTAAATTAATTTTGCCGTAATCGGTATAAACATGGGCATGTCTGCCATTTCTTGCAGGAAGTACACAATCAAAAAAGTCAACACCACGTTCAACAGCCTCTAAAATATTTTCAGGTGTACCAACACCCATAAGGTAGGTAGGTTTGTTTTTAGGCAGATAGGGAACAGTTTCTTCTAAAACATGATACATCTGTTCATGTGTTTCTCCTACCGCAAGACCACCTACTGCATATCCATCTAAATCAAGCTCTGATATAATTTTGGCATGTTCAATACGAATATCTGGGAAAATAGCTCCTTGGTTAATGCCAAAAAGCATTTGTTGTTTGTTTATGGTTTCGTCAAGAGTGTTCAATCTATCCATTTCGTTTTTACTGCGCACAAGCCAACGGGTTGTTCTGTCCACTGAATTTTGCACATATGTTCTGTCTGCCACAGCAGAGGGACATTCATCAAACGCCATTGCTATAGTTGATGCAAGGTTGGATTGTATCTGCATACTTTCTTCTGGACCCATAAAAATTTTGTGTCCATCAATATGAGATGCAAAATACACGCCTTCCTCTTTAATTTTACGCAGTGCTGCAAGGGAAAACACCTGAAAGCCACCGCTGTCAGTAAGGATTGGCTTGTCCCAAGACATAAATTTATGAAGACCGCCAAGTTGATGAACTATTTTATCACCAGGTCTTAAATGTAGATGATAGGTATTGGAAAGCTGAACCTGACATTTAATTCCTTCTAAGTCCTCCGTGGATACTGCACCTTTAATTGCCGCAAGCGTTCCTACATTCATAAATACAGGCGTTTGTATAGTTCCATGTGGTGTTGTGAACTCGCCTCTTTTTGCTCTGCCACATTGTTTTAATAATTTATACATTCAATTTCTCCTTTATAAAACTATTCTTATCATAAGAATATACAATTAAACAAATAATATTTCAAGATAAATTCACAATTGACTTAATTTCTGTTATAATAGACCTAATAAATAAGGATATGGTGACTAATTATGAAAAAAATCAACTTAATTGCAACAACAACTTTCGGTCTTGAAGCTTGTGTAAAGCGTGAGGTCATAAATCTGGGTTTCAGTGACGTTAAAACTTTTGACGGGCGAGTGGAATTTACTGGGGACGAAGCTGACATTGCAAAAGCAAACCTTTGGCTTAGATTTGCCAGCAAGGTACTTATTAAGGTAGGGGAATATAAAGCAACTACCTTTGACCAGCTTTTTGAAGGTGCAAAAGCATTAGAGTGGAGCGAATGGATTACAGAAGACGGAAAATTTACCGTCACAGGTAAATCTGTTAAATCCACACTTTTCAGTGTACCAGACTGTCAGGCTATAGTTAAAAAAGCAGTAGTAGAAAAGCTTAAAATGAAATACAATGTAGACTGGTTTGATGAAACAGGAGCAGATTACACCATTCAGGTTGCACTACTTAACGATTTAGCAACACTTACTATTGATACAACAGGTGGTGGTTTGCACAAGCGTGGCTACCGTGAAACTGCCATGGTTGCACCACTTAAAGAAACTTTGGCGGCAGCAATGGTAGATTTAAGCTACTGGAAACGTGACCGTGTTCTCCTTGACCCACTTTGTGGTTCTGGTACAATACCAATTGAGGCTGCCCTTATTGCAAAAAACATTGCACCGGGGCTTAACCGCAAGTTTGCATCAGAGGAATGGGCAAGAATTGATAAAAATATATGGAAACAGGCAAGGGTAGAGGCTTATAAGGCAATAGACCACGATTTTACCCCTGTTATATATGCAAGTGATATGGATGAAGAGGCAATTGAAGTTGCCCGTGAGAATGCAATTAAAGCGGGCGTGGACGACTGCATAGAGTTTTCTGTTAAGCCATGCCAAGAAGCAAAACTTATTGGTGATTATGGTTGTATGATTACAAACCCACCTTATGGTGAACGTATTGGTGAGCTTAAAGAGGTTGAGAATTTATACCGCGATATGGGTGAGCTTATGCGCACAAACCCTACTTGGAGTGCTTATGTTATAACATCAATGGAATATTTTGAGAGTCTTTTTGGTCGCAAAGCAGATGCAAAGAGAAAGCTGTTTAATGGTCGTATTAAAATCGATTACTATCAGTTCTTTGGTCCTAAGCCTCCTAGAAATAACAAATAAGAAGATAAATAAGCTATCCCTCCAAAGTAAATTGAGGGGATAGCTTTATTATTAATTGCACTTATACATAGTTCTAAGAATTTCACATATATATTGCAGATAAAATATTTGGAGGTGGTGATAATTAAGAATAAACTAAATATACCAAATATAGTTACTGCAAGCAGAATTCTATTATCCTTTACACTTCTATTTGTTGAACCACAAAGTATTATGTTTTTTGCAATATATGCTATTTGTGGAACAACAGATATATTAGATGGTTATATGGCTAGAAAGACAAAAACTGCAAGCAACTTAGGCGCTACCCTTGATAGCCTTGCAGATTTAATATTTATATTTATTATGCTTATAATATATTTGCCAATTTTAAATATCCCACCATGGTGCACGGTATGCATTGTGGTAATATCAATTATAAGATTAAGTTCACTACTTATATGATTTATTAAATATAAAGCCATTGCCTTTTTACACACCTATTCAAACAAGATAACAGGTATTCTATTGTTTTGTTTCCCA
>JBFWMT010000080.1:0-7755 GCA_050251415.1 Anaerotignaceae bacterium
AGCCACTTTAGTGGTGGCTTGAGAATTAGATGCGGTTGGCAGACTATTCAATGCGTCTTAAGACGCAGCCAGTACCATGCCCTTATAGGGCTAGAGCAAACCACCGGCTGAGCCGGTGGTTATGATTTTTTTTCTTTTTAAATACTATTCTTCATACTTTTTACGTATTCATAGATATGAGGTGAGGCATTTTCACCATATTTTGCACAAAGTTTCACTATTGCACTGCCTACAATAATACCGTCTGTATATTGGCTTATTTCAGCCGCCTGCTCAGTTGTGCTTATTCCAAAACCAACGGCTGTTGGTATATTAGTTACACTTTTAACCACGTCTATAATGGATTTTATATCGGTTTTAATTTCATTTCTAACTCCAGTAACACCCATAGAGCTTACAACATATACAAAGCCTGTGGCGTCAGTGGCAATTTTTTTAATTCTATCTTCTGAAGTAGGTGCAATAAGAGATATAATGTCTATATTATGGTTTGCGGCAATTTCTGTAAGCTCACCTTTTTCCTCATATGGCAGGTCGGGTATTATAATGCCATCTACACCTGTTTGCTCGCAGCAAGTAAAAAATCTTTCAAGACCATAGGTAAAAACAGGGTTTAAATAAGTAAGAAAAACCAATGGTATATCTGTTTTTTTACGCACATTTACAACTAAATCAAAAATTGTGTCTGTGGTAGTTCCATTGGCTAAGGCACGGATATTTGCCTCCTGTATTACCACTCCTTCGGCTGTAGGATCTGAAAAAGGTATACCAATTTCAATTAAATCTGCACCGCCACGTATCATTTCCATAATAAAGTCTTCGCTTTTTTCTATGGTTGGGTCCCCACCTGTAACAAAGCCAATAAATGCTTTTCCGTTTTCAAATGCTTTTCCTATTCTACTCAAAAATCTCAACCCCCCTGTAACGTGCTATTGCCGCAACATCTTTGTCGCCACGGCCAGATAAACAAATAATCATAATTTCATTTTTGCCCATAGTTGGGGCAAGTTTTTTTGCATATGCTACTGCATGGGCACTTTCAATGGCACAAATAATGCCCTCGGTTTTTGCTAAATATTCAAATGCTTCTACAGACTCGTCATCTGTAACAGGTATGTAAGTTGCACGTTTAATGTCATGTAGGTATGCATGTTCAGGTCCTATACCTGGGTAGTCGAGTCCTGCGGAAATAGAGTAAACAGGTGCAATTTGACCATATTCATTTTGACAGAAATAAGACTTCATTCCATGAAAAATACCAAGTGTTCCATTGGCAATGGTTGCGGCATTCATGTCGGTATCTACGCCGTGACCTGCGGCTTCACAGCCAATAAGCTTAACTTCCTTGTCGTTTATAAAGTTGTAAAACATACCCATTGCATTGCTTCCGCCGCCAACACAAGCCAAAACAGCACTTGGAAGCTTGCCTTCAGTTTCAAGTATTTGCTCACGTGCTTCTTTACTTATTACACTTTGGAAATCACGCACAATCATTGGGAATGGGTGAGGTCCCATAACTGAACCAAGTACATAATGGGTGTCATGAACACGGCTTGCCCACTCACGCATAGTTTCATTAACAGCGTCTTTTAATGTCATTGTTCCACTGGTGACAGGGTGAACCTTTGCACCTAAAAGCTCCATGCGGAATACGTTAAGTGCCTGACGGTCGGTGTCTTCCTTGCCCATAAAAATTTCACATTCCATGCCCATAAGTGCAGCAACGGTAGCTGTTGCAACACCGTGTTGACCTGCACCTGTTTCAGCAATTACACGGGTTTTGCCTATTTTTTTTGCCAAAAGGACCTGCCCAAGTACATTGTTAATTTTGTGTGAACCAGTATGGTTTAAGTCCTCACGCTTTAGGTAGATTTTAGCTCCACCTAAATCCTTTGTCATTTTTTCAGCATAGTATAGAAGTGAAGGCCTGCCAGCATATTCCTTCATCAGCTTATCAAGCTCTTTGTTAAATTCTTCGTCCTTAGAATATTTATCGTAAGCTTTTTCTAAATTTATTATTTCGTTCATTAGTATTTCAGGTATATACTGACCGCCGTGAATACCGTATCTTCCTTTAGACATATAGTGTCCTCCTAACTAAATCCACTATTTTCATTATTTTTTCTTTGTCTTTCACTTTATTTGTTTCAACGCCACTGCTTATATCTACAGCAAAGGGTCTGAAAATTTTTATTGCATCTACCACATTTTTAGCGTTTAAACCGCCTGCCACAAAAATTGGTTTATCTCTTTCACTTGTTATATTCCAGTTAAAAGTGTTGCCACTTCCTTTTCCACTGTCAAACATAACATAGTCGGCTTCTGTGTTAAATATAGTTTGGATTTTTTCCGAATTTACTGGGGTCTGAATTTGTATCGCTTTAATTATTGGCTTATTTGTAAGTTCTTTAAGCTTCGCTATATATTCACTATCTTCATTGCCATGCAGTTGAATAAGGTCTATAGTATTTTCATTTGCTAGTTTGGCTATAAATTCTTTATCCTCATCTAAAAAAACACCAACTGCTTTAATTTCGTTACTAAGTATTGATTTAAGATTTTTTGCTTGTGACGGATTTACATAGCGGTGGCTTTTTTCATAAAACACAAAGCCTATATAGTCGGGCTTGGCTTCATTTACAAACTCAATGTCTTGAGGACGGTAAATGCCGCAAATTTTTATTTTTGTATCAACTTTGCCTTTTAGTTTTTCTAGCATTTCTTTTTTGTTTTGACAACACATAAGTGTTTCGCCAATGAGTACGGCATCTGCTTTACAATTACGCAGTGCATGTACATCAGTTGCAGTTTTTATGCCACTTTCGGATATAAAAATTATTTCATCTGGTACAAGTTCTCGCAGTTTAAAGCTATTGCTTAAGTCAATATCAAAGGTTTTAAGGTTACGATTATTTACGCCTATTATTCTTGCACCAGCAGCTAATGCACTTTGAATTTCTTTGGCTGTGTGTGCTTCAACTATGGCAGACATACCAAGGCTATGAGCAATTTCTAGATAATTTTTAATTGTATCTGTATCTAAAAGTGCACATATAAGTAAAATTGCAGATGCCCCAAGGGTTTTGGCTTCATATATTTGGTACTCATCAATGGTGAAATCCTTACGCAAAACGGGAATGCTTACAGTAGAAGCAATTTCTTTAAGGTAACAGTCACTTCCAAGGAAAAAATATGGCTCTGTTAGTACAGAAATTGCTGACGCACCACTATTTTCATAGTCCATTGCAATGTTTAAATAAGGGAAATCATGTGCAAAAATTCCTTTGGAAGGAGATGCTTTTTTAACCTCACATATGAAGGAAATTTCTTCTTTACGCAATGCTTTTTCAAAGGGAAATCCTGTGTCACAATTCATTTTCATTGCCTCAGCCTTAATTATATCTAGGCATTTTTCATGCTTAAGCTCAAAGACTCGCTGCTTTGTTCTGGCGGCTATTTTTTCAAGTATCATGCTATCACCTCGTTTGACTTTGCAATAAATTTGTTTAGTTTAGCAATTGCTGAACCATCTTCAATAAGTTTTTTTGCAATTTCAACACAATCTTTAATAGTTTTTCCTTTATCTGCACAGTAAAGGGCGAGGGCACTGTTTAAAACAACAATATCCAGTTTAGCACCTTTTTCCTTGCCTTCTAAAATATCAAGGGTTATTTGAGCATTTTCTTTAGGTGTCCCGCCTTTAATTTCATCTAAAGAATAAAAGCCCAAACCTAGTTTTTGTGGTTCGATTTCATAGCTTGTAAGAGTTCCATTGTTTATCTCGCAAATGGTGGTTTTACCTGTTACAGTGGCTTCGTCTAAACCATCACCGTAAATTGCCATACCACGTTTAACACCAAGGTTGCTTAAAACCTGTGCCAATGGCTCTACAAGTTTTTTATCAAACACACCCATTATTTGAAGTTCCGCCGCCGCAGGGTTTGAAAGAGGCCCCAAAATATTGAAAATGGTACGAACTGCAATTTCTTTTCTAACAGGTGCGGCATATTTCATTGAGGAATGATAGGTTGGTGAAAACATAAAGCAAATACCAATGTCATTAAGGATTTTTGCACTTTGCTCAGATCCAATGGTGATGTTTGCACCAAGACTTTCCAGAACATCTGCCGCACCGCATTTACTAGAGGCAGAACGGTTGCCATGCTTTGCCACCATAACACCGCCAGCGGCAGCAACAAAGCTTGATGTAGTGGATATGTTAAATGTACCAGCACCATCTCCGCCTGTTCCAACTATGTCCATAACGGTTTTATCACTGGTTATTTTTGTTGCTTTTTCACGCATTACACTAGCAAAGGCGGTAATTTCTTCAATGGTTTCACCTTTCATTCTAAGGGCGGTAAGAAAGCTTGCCATTTGGCTTTGAGTTGCAGTGCCGTCCATAATTTCTGTCATTACTTTTTTTCCTTCATCATAGGTTAAGTTTTGTTTCTCTATAACCTTTGCAATAGCTTCTTTAATCATACTATAACCTCCAAAAAATTTTTTATTATTTGATTACCATTAGGGGTCATTATACTTTCTGGGTGAAATTGAACGCCGTATACGTGGAAATCTTTATGTTTTACTGCCATAATTTCACCGTCTTCAGTTTTTGCTGTCACTTTAAGACATTGGGGCATTGTGTTTTCAATTGCCGCCAAGGAGTGATATCTTGCGGCAGTTATTTTATTGGGTAGTTCTTTGAAAATTTGACAATGGTTATCAATTTCAATGATGCTTTGCTTACCATGCATAAGTTCTTTTGCGTAGCTTATCGTTGCGCCAAAGGCTTCACAAATTGCTTGATGACCAAGGCAAACTCCAAAAATGGGAATTTTTCCTGCAAAATATTTTACTATATCTATACATATTCCTGCTTCAGATGGTTTTCTAGGTCCTGGTGAAAGAATGATGTATTTTGGCGAAAGGCTTTCAATTTCCTTTAACGTCGTTTTGTCATTTCGTATTACCTTTATGTTTGGATTAAGTGAGCCTAAAAGCTGATAAAGGTTGTAAGAAAAACTGTCGTAATTATCTATAAGTAAAATCATTAATTTAACACCTCCGATGAAGCTTTTAGGGCATTTACAACTGCCGCCGCTTTGTTTAAGCATTCTTGATATTCATTTTCTGGAACGCTGTCGGCAACAATTCCTGCGCCAGAACGAACAAACACTTTGTTATTTTTCTTAAAAGCAAGCGGTTGCTTAAAACTACTTGAAAAATATCACCTTCTTTGATGTAATGCTTTGCCTTGTTAACCATATTGCAGTATTCTTCTTTAGTGAAAAGCTGTCTAAAATTGGATTTAAGTTTACCTTTAGGTGGTTCAATATAGTTTTCGTTGGAAATTAAGTTGACTATTTTTTTTATTTCCTCAACTGACGTTTTGTAGTTTTCTTCAATGTTATCTGTTTTTGCATTGGCAATTATAATTATTTTTTGTTTTAGGTTGTCAAAAGCTATTACCTTGTCGAAAAACATAAGGTCTACATCCTTAAAACCCTCATCGTCCTGTGCGTCAAGGTTTAGGCTTGGCTCGGAATATTTGATATAGTCGTAGGAGAAATATCCAACCAAACCGCCTGTAAATGGCGGAAGATAATCCATTTTAGGGCTATGGTTATCTTCTATAATTTGGTTAATATACTTATGCGGAGCAGTATTTTTAATTACAGTTTTTGTATCAGCTGTTATAGTAACTTCTCCATTCGTACAGGTAATTTCCATTTTAGGGTCAAAGCCTAAAAATGTATAGCGCCCCCATTTATCGGAACTTTCAAGACTTTCCAGCATATAGCAGTGTCTACTAACCGTTTTAAGTATTTGTAACACCTCTATGGGTGTGCGGATATCTGAAAATATTTCGGTGCTAACTGGTATGATTTTAAATTTGGAAAGCTCTTTTGCCTGTTGTAAAGTTGGTTTAAACATCTTTATCACTCCTTCTTAAAAATAAAAAAACTCATCCGTAATGAAATAAATCATTAAGGACGAGTTAAATATACTAAACCCGTGGTACCACCTTTTTTTGCGTATTAAAAATACACACACTTTAACAGAATACTAACATATTCTTGACAGCTAACGTCTGTCCTACGTCACGGAATACTAGGAAATTACTTTCTTTTGACCGTGCCCTCAGTGGTCCATTTAATAGACTGCGTTCTGTTAGGCTCTCAGCTACCCCAACTCTCTGTAAGTGCACATTTATTTTTATCTCCACATCATAAGTTTGATGGACTATATTGAATCTAATTATACACGTTTTTTTCTTGATGTCAATACTAAATTATAAACTATACTTTATGTCCATTTACCATTTGTTCAAGTAAAAAACTATTGGAAATTCAACATTTTATTTATTTTTTATATTTGGGATATAGTCAAATGTGATACACTAAGATATTATCACAATCAATCAAAAAATTTTAAAAAAATTTTAAAAAAAGAGTTGACAAAATCGAAATAGTGTGATATATAATATTTATAGAAATTAGCACTCGCCAGACGAGAGTGCTAACAAAATATAAAATTTAAACAAAAGGAGATGTTAATTATGTCTGGATTAGTACCGTTCAACAAAAAAAATAGGAATTTAGTAAATAAAGACTTTGGTGATTTTGGTGGCTTCTACAACATGCTTGATGACTTTTTCAGTGATAATTGGCCATCTGTAAGAAGCCTTGCAAGAGATACATTCAAAGTTGATGTACAAGAAAATGATACACAATATGTAATTGAAGCAGAGGTTCCTGGTGTAAATAAGGACGAAGTTAAACTTGAAATGAACGATGGAAGGCTTAATATTTCAATTCAAAGAGAAGAAAATAGGAATGAAGAAAATAAAAATTATGTTCATAAAGAAAGACGCTACAGTTCAATGAGCAGAAGTATTTACTTAGATGAAGCTAAATCAGAAGGAATTAAAGCTAGTCTTGAAAATGGTGTGCTCAATATAACTGTTCCAAAAGAAACAAAGCCAAATAATTCAATAAAAATAGATATTGATTAAGGTTAAATTAATTAGAAAATTTGTTGTTAACAAAGAGCTGACTCAATTTTATGTAATAAAAAGAGACAGCTCTTTATATATGAGGTATAATTATACTATATTTTTTATATTTGGGAAATAGTCAATATTTATTAAAAAGTACATCGTCAAATACATATAATAATAATCTTATATTACTAATTCTAAAGTTCAAAGGAGTGTTTAAATATGCAAAAAAAAAATAAAAATATACTATTAGAGCTATTTTTTTATATAGTTTTTAGTGTACTCATTTTAATAGCGATAGAAATATTTAATACGCAAAATAATAAGTTTATACCTTATCAATTAGTTTATGCTGCAATTTTTAACGTTATAGTATGTATTCTTATAGGTATGTATATAAATTCTATAAATAGAAATATATCATTTAAAAATTTCAAGTTTAATATTTCACGCTTTCTAATTTTTATAGGTTGTCTTATAGTAATTGTTCTATTGTGGGCATTTTATGGATATTTGCCTAAAATAATAACAAGTTATTTTACTATTGTCCATTATTTAATATCAATTTATGCTGGAGCAAATTTACTATCAGCTTTATTTGACATTTATTCTTAAGTATAATATAGGAAATAGGTTAATAACTTTTAGTCTTGTCATTCTATGATTAATTTTTCATTAACTATAGATTACTTTTTCAGTTGTTTGTGCAGAAGCATCCTCATTGTTATATAATAAATATAAATATTCTTGTA
>JBFWMT010000081.1:0-7452 GCA_050251415.1 Anaerotignaceae bacterium
TGGATGCAAGAAGAAATCAAGTTTATTCAGGGATTTTCAAGTGGAAAAATGGAGTACTTGAAACAGTTTCACCGGAGTACGCAAGGAGCATAGACGAAATTATTGAAATTGCTGCACTTAGTGGTCAAGAAATTATTTTCCTTGGGGATGGAGTGCCTGTTTACAAAGAAAAATTGATGGAAAACAACAGGTTTATACTTGCGCCAGCGAACTGCAATTTGCAAAGAGCGGCATCGGTTGCGGCATTGGCAGAGGTTTTGGCACAGGAAGGGAAGGCTGTCAGTGGAAGTTTATTTACACCTATATATTTAAGAAAACCGCAAGCAGAACGTGAGCTTGAAGAAAAAGAAGCTAGGGAGAAAAAATAATGGTGGAAATTATAGTTATGAAGCAAGATCATATTGACGAGGTGCTGGCAGTTGAGGAAACTTGTTTTCATATTCCTTGGACTAGGGCAGATTTTCACCGTGAGATAAATGAGAACAAAATGGCAATATATAGAGTTGCTGTGATTAATGGGAAAATTGTTGGATACGCAGGCATGTGGCATGTGGTGAATGAAGGACAGATAACCAATGTGGCAGTTTTGCCGGAATACAGAAGATATGGTATAGGTAATGCATTGATGGAGGAATTTATAAAAATAGCGCAGGATTACGAAATGATAGGAATTACCCTTGAGGTTAAGATGAGTAATTTGCCAGCGCAAAGGCTTTATACCAAGTTTGGCTTTAAACCCGAAGGTTTCAGAAAAAACTATTACAAAGACACCAACGAGGATGCAATTATAATGTGGAAATATTTTGAAAATTATGAGAACTATGACAAGGCATGAAGCTTAAAGGCGCAATGAAGGCAAAGGAGTGATGAATCCATGCAGACAAAAGAACTTAAATACACACAGCTAAATAATATTTGTAACCCTAAGAGCTTAGGCTTTGAAAGTACCGAAGATCTTGAAACTTTGGATTGTATAATTGGTCAAGACAGGGCGGTTAAGGCATTTGATTTTGGCTTAAATGTTAAAAATAAGGGGTACAATATTTATATGGCAGGGCCTTCGGGCGTGGGTAAAACCACTTATGCAAAGCAATGCACCCAAAAGATTGCACAAACAGAAAGAGTACCTTACGATTGGTGCTACGTTTATAATTTTGATAATCCAAGGAGTCCGCTGGCACTCAGGTTTGAGCCAGGTATAGGCAGGCAGTTTAAAGATGATATGAATGAGCTTGTTGTTATTTTTGAAAGCGAGATACAAAAGGCTTTTAACACTGAAGATTATGAAAAACAGAAAAACGAAATACTTAAGGTGTATGACGATCGACGTGACCTTTTAATGAAGAATATGAGTGACATTGCTACCGAGCACAATTTTTCTATAAAAAGTACAAATGCTGGAATTTATTTTATGCCTATAGTAGATGGAGAGTCTGTAAATGAGGAACAGTATGATAAGCTTAGTGAGGACGTTAAAGATAGAATAAACAAGGAAAGCGACATTGTTCAGGATTTAGCAGCCTCTATTATGCGTGATATAAAAGATGATGAAAAAGAATGCAGAAAAGCTATAGATGACTTGGATTACAAGGTAGGTATGTTTGCTATTGGTCATCATGTAAATTCTGTTCAAGAGAAATATAAGCATTACGACAGAGTAATGAAATATATTGAGGCTGTGCAGGAGGATGTGCTGGAAAATATCACTCAGTTTGTTCCATCAGAATCTGACGAGGATGACCCAATGGCGAGCCTATTGCCTTTGATGCTTTCAAAAAAAACACCTGAGGATATTACGCTTAAGTATAAGGTGAATCTTATTATAGACAATGCTAAAACGGATGGAGCACCTGTGGTTATAGACTTTAACCCAACCTACTATAACCTAATGGGCGAGCTGGAATATGATAACGAATTTGGCAACCTTACAACCGATTTTATGAAGATTAAGGCAGGGCTTTTTCATAAAGCAAACGGCGGATATCTTATTTTGCAGGCACATGATGTGCTTAGCAATGTGCAGTCCTGGGAGGCTATACGCCGTGTAGTTAAAACCAGAGAAATTTCTATGGAAAGCATAAGAGAACAATTGGGCGGCGTGCTTGCACCAACCCTTAAGCCAGAGCCTATACCTGTAAATGTTAAGGTTATTATGGTTGGCAGCACCTATTATTATGAAATGCTTCGGGAATATGAGGATGACTTTGACAAATATTTTAAAATACTTGCAGATTTCGACTATGAGATGAACCGAAACGAGGAAAACACGAAACAGTTTGCGAAATTTATAAAATCTTACACAGCCAAAGAAAAAATGATGGCATTTGATGTTTATGCAGTTGCAAAAATTGTTGAGTATGCCTCAAGATTAGTGGAAAGTCAAGATAAGCTTTCAACACGATTTAACAGCATAAGTGAAATACTGTGTGAGGCTGAAACATGGGCAACAATGGCTGGAGACACTATGGTTACGGCAGAGCATATTAAAAAAACTATTTATGAAAAAGAGCAGCGCCTTAAAATGTATGAAGAAAAGCTTGGAGAAATGCTTGAAGAAAAAGTGATTATGATTGACACTGTGGGAAGTAAAGTAGGGCAGATTAATGGTCTTGCAGTATTAGATATGGGAAGCTATGCTTTTGGGAATCCATCCAGAATTACGGCTACCACATATATAGGAAAAAGTGGAATTATAAATATTGAAAAAGAAGCACAAATGAGTGGCCCTACCCACAACAAAGGTGTTCAGGTTATTTCAGGATATTTGGGACACACATATGCACAGGATTTTCCCTTATCACTTTCTTGCCGCATATGCTTCGAGCAGAATTATAACGGCATAGACGGCGACAGTGCCTCCAGTACAGAACTTTACTGCATTTTATCCAGTCTTTCGGATGTGCCTATCAATCAGGAATTTGCGGTTACTGGCTCGGTTAATCAACGTGGTGAGATACAGGCAATAGGCGGGGTTACTCACAAGATAGAGGGGTTCTTTGAACTTTGCAATAAGCGTGGCCTTACTGGTGGCCAAGGAGTTATTATACCATCCTCAAATGTAAGAGATTTAGTGCTAAAAGAAGAAGTTGTTGAAGCAGTTAAAGAGGGTAAATTTCATATTTATCCTATTACACATATAGATGAAGGAATTGAGATACTTACAGGAGTACCTGCGGGAAAGCTTGGCAAAAATGGCAAGTATCCTCCAACGTCAATAAACGGATTGGTTAGCAAAAAGCTTAGGGATTATTATAAAAAATCATCGTCTGATGTTACAGTAAGGCGATAGAAAATATAAAAGGGCAAGGGAATTATCCTTGTCCTTTTATTGCATTAAATCAGCATTGCGTTAACTCCTTGTTGGTGAGGAATGAGGTACGGTTTTTTCAAAATAAGGGCATGTAGGTTCTTCTAATAGTAAAAGAGAAGAGCTCTTTGGCTGACTAAGACGGCATTTGCCGTTTTTTTGATGCGTACATTTTAAGGCACAATTAATATCCATATTTTTACACCATCCTTTTTATAACTTTTGTGATATACTTTCTTTTGTTTATTGTATGTCTTTTACAAGCAAATTATTAAATTTTTATTTCGGATTACTATAAAGCTACACAAGGTTACATTTATTTGGTATACTTTTATAGGAAATAAAAACATTTTGTGAAACAATAATGAAAGTAGGTTGATTTTGTTGAAAATTAATTTTAAAAAATTGATAATTGCGCTTACAACTGCATTTTGCGTTGTTGGTGGCAGTGGTAATATATATGGAAAAACAGTTGATATGAACCTTGTGTACGATGGAGCAAACCATGCCTACAGTGCAGAGGAAGTGTCTATTAATGTTAACGGTGAGAAAATAACAGGCATGGACGTTCCTCCTGTTATAATAAATAGCAGAACCCTTGTGCCTGCACGTGCAATATTTGAAAAAATGGGGGCAGAGGTCACATGGAACGCCGATAGCAAAGAGGTTTACATTGTAAAAAATACTGACCTTGTAGTTTTAAAAATAAATAGTGACACAGGACATACAAATGGGCTTGATTTCAAAATGGATACGCCTGCAAAAATTCTTAATGATAGAACTATGATACCTGTGCGTGCGGCCTCTGAAGCGTTAGGCTGTACAGTTGGGTGGGAGGATGCTACAAGACTCATTTCTATAAATGAAGCAGGATACACTGCTCCAGTTGCTGAAACACCATCTGCACCATCTGTGCCTTCTACACCTTCTACGGATACATCAACGGGAACAACACCTATAGGGAATACTATACAACTAACAGGTGTAAGCGTTCCTTCATCAACAAGTGAACAACAGATATTCACAGTGAAAGCAAGTGGAGTTATAGAAAAGTATGACTGCTTTTTGGTGGAGGAAAACAGAATTGTGGTTGATGTGTACAATGCAGATATGGGCATAGCTAACACAAATATAACAACAACCAACAGTGCTATAGTAAAATCTATAAGGTCTGCACAAAATCAGACGGAACCGGTGAAGATTGCAAGAGTGGTGTTGGATTTAAGTGCAAATGTAAAATACAGCGCTAGTCTTAGCAATGATAAAAAAAGTATTGCAATTACCTTCGATACAAATACAGTTACGGATTTGAGCATTAAAACCGACGGAAACACTGATGTTATTACGGTTTATGGAAGTACAACACCAGCGGTGGACGTGTTTGCATTAACAAATCCAGATAGAATAGTAATTGATATACCAAATTCAACATCACAGCTTTTGGAAAGCTATACCGCTAATTTGAACTACATAGATACTGTACGAACAGGGATATTTGAAAATACTACAACACGAATTGTTCTGGAAACAAATAAATATGTAAACTACCAGGTGGTTACAGGCAGTGGAAGCACAACGGTTAATATTACAAAATCCACCCTCGATAATCTTGTTTACGATGCATCAACAAAAACGATAGTGCTTAAAAATGTTGATGGGCTGAACGAAAGTGATTTTAATGTAACTGATAATTATTTACTGGGGAATTATAAAGTTACACTTAAAGGGAATTATCAAAGTACGTATGGCTATGGCATTATATCTGCCAATGATGAGTTTGTATCGGGCATTGTAGTGCAGAACACAACAGATGGAAATACGCAGTTTGTAATTAATGAAAATTCAATAATTGCTACCAACATATTTGTTGATGAAAACGAAATACGCATTAAAATTGTGTCACCCAAAGATGTATATAGTAAAATAGTTGTAATTGACGCAGGACATGGAAAAACTGATCCAGGGGCAAGCGGAAATGGTCTTGTGGAGAAGGATGTAAACTTGGATATTATGCTTAGAGTTTACGATTTGCTTGAGGCAAATAACAGCATCAAGGTTTATGCAACAAGGCTGGACGATAGTTACCCTACTAATGTAAATAGGGCTAAAATGGCTAACGGCGTTGCAGATTTATTTGTATCAATACACCAAAATTCCAATACAAGTGCTGTGCCTAATGGAACAGAAGTGTTATATACGGTTCATGCTACAGATGTGTCAGGAAAGCTTACAAGTCAAATTGCGGCTCAATTTATACAGAATTATCTTGTACAGGCAATGGGAACAACAGACAGAGGGATTAAAAATAGAAGCGATTTGATTGTGCTTAACCAAACAACTGTGCCAGCTGTGCTTATAGAAACGGCATTTCTTTCTAATCAGGCTGATGCAGACAAGCTTTCGCAGGATAGTTATAAAGATGATGCAGCACAGGCAATTTATTCTGCAATTGTGGACATGATGAATCAATATAATGTTAGGTAAAAAATAAACAAGGAATACCCTTCATTTTACGAAGGGTATTTTTTTTATGCTAAAAATGATGTATAATATAATTATAAAAAAATGTTTAATTATGGCTTTGGTATGCTTAAATTTAGGAGGAAAAGATGAAAATAATATTTGCTACAAAAAATGCGGGCAAGGCTAAAGAGGTTAAAATTATGCTTGAAGAACTTGATGCACAGGTTCTTACAATGACCGAGGCTGGCATAGATATAGATGTTATTGAGGACGGGGAAACCTTTGAGGACAATGCCATTAAAAAGGCGAAAGAAATAATGCAGGTAAGTGGGTGTCTTGTTCTAAGTGACGACTCGGGGCTGGAAGTTGATTATTTGAATAAACAGCCAGGTGTGTATAGTGCCAGATTTATGGGAGAGGATACATCATACGATATAAAAAACCAAAAAATACTTGAGATGCTTAAAGATGTGGCAGTTGAAAAAAGAACGGCAAGATTTGTTAGCGTTATTGCAGCAGCATTTCCAGATGGAAGAATTGTTACAACAAGGGGAACTATTGAGGGTATTATTGCCTATGAGGCTAAAGGGGAAAATGGCTTTGGATATGACCCTATTTTTTACGTTCCGCAGTTTGGTATGCACACAGCTGAAATGGATATTGAACAAAAAAATAAGATTAGCCACAGAGGAAAGGCACTAAGAGAAATGAAAGAAATACTTAAGGGAATGATTTGATTATGAGAGCATTGGTTATAAGTGATACTCATAGGTATTTGGATAATGCTGAAAAAGTTATGGAAAGATATAGTGATATAAATACGGTTATACATCTTGGTGATGTGGTTGAGGATGCTGAAAAGCTGAAAAAGAAGTATAGAGACAGAGAGTTTTATTATGTTGCGGGAAATAATGATTTCTGCAATAATATTCCTTACGAAAAAATGATTACAATTAGTGGGAAGAAAATATTGCTTACACACGGCCACAGACAGCGAGTGAATTACAACATGCTTACAATAAGCCTTTGGGGAATAGAGCAGGGGGCAGATGCAGTGCTTTTTGGGCACATACACCAGCCTGTTTTGGATGAAAGCATGGGAATTATTCTGTTTAACCCAGGCAGCATATCTTTACCACGCAGCACACAATACCCAACATACGGAGTTTTAGAGGTTACAGAAAGTGGCATAATAAGGTGCCAATCATACCAATTTTGTGCTGAAGAAAATGAGAAAAAACTATTTTAAAAAACATGTTGACAATATGGGACATATAGAGTATAATAATTTTTGTTGATTGCGATATGCGCGGGTGTAGTTCAATGGTAGAACGTCAGCCTTCCAAGCTGAACACGTGAGTTCGATTCTCATCACCCGCTTTAACAAAATCAATGATTATTGAATGTTCCTATTGCGGATCGGTAGCTCAGTTGGATAGAGCAACGGCCTTCTAAGCCGTGGGTCGGGGGTTCGAATCCCTTCCGGTTCATTTTATTGTGCAAAGCAAGTAGAAAGCTGAATTTCTGGTTTGTCGGGAATTCAGCTTTTTTAGCCCAACACTTAAAGTTGATTATATGGTTGCTTATGCTAAATAAAAAATGTTGTATTTTTACCAAAAGTACGGTAATATGTTTTTATGTTAAAATTGTTTTGCGCGGATATGGCGGAATTGGCAGACGCG
>JBFWMT010000082.1:0-7405 GCA_050251415.1 Anaerotignaceae bacterium
GCATACGGTAATACAGTTTCCTGCTCCGTCACGCATTACCTCAAACTCAATCTCTTTCCAACCCTTAATACTTCTTTCAATAAGTAACTGACCAACACGGCTTAAATGAATACCCTGTGTTGCAATTTCTCTCAACTGGTCTTCATCATCTGCAATGCCGCCGCCTGTTCCACCAAGTGTGTATGCAGGGCGAACAATGACTGGATAGCCAATTTTTTCAGCAAAAGCCACAGCGGCATCAACGGTTGTAACAACTTCACTTTCAATGATGGGCTGATTTGTTTTCTCCATTAGTTTTTTAAAGGAATCCCTATCTTCGCCTTCTTTTATAGATTCTATGGAAGTACCGATAACTCTAACATTATATTTTGCAAGAATGCCTTTATCATAAAGCTCACAGCTAAGGTTCAAACCTGTCTGTCCACCCATTCCTGCAATAATACTGTCTGGACGCTCTTTTGCTATCACCTTTTCAATAAACTCTACAGTTAAAGGCTCAATGTAAGTATGGTCTGCCATATCTCTGTCTGTCATAATTGTGGCTGGGTTGCTGTTTACAAGCACAACCTCAATGCCCTCTTCTTTGATTGCCTGCACTGCCTGTGTACCAGAATAGTCAAACTCTGCCGCTTGACCTATAACGATAGGGCCTGAACCAATAACAAGCACCTTTTTAATTGTATTATCCTTAGGCATTATCTCCACCTCTTTCTATTATTTCTAAAAATCTGTCAAACAAGAAGCCTGAATCCAATGGGCCAGGGCTTGCCTCTGGATGGAACTGAACACTGAAAATTGGCAATGTTTTATGTTTTATACCCTCAATTGTATTATCATTTATGTTAACAAAAGCTGCCTCAACGCCTTCTGGAAGGTCGCAAACTACGTATTCATGATTTTGGCTTGTAATGTAAACTCTACCTGTTTTAAGGTCTTTTACAGGGTGATTTCCACCGTGGTGACCAAACTTCATTTTTTTTGTATCTCCACCTAAAGCAAGGTTAATCAACTGATTACCCATGCAAACACCAAGAATCGGTTTTTTGCCAACCAGATTTTTAACTGTTTCAATAATTTCAGGTACGTCCTTAGGGTCGCCAGGGCCGTTTGAAAGGAAAACTGCATCTGGATTTACAGCCAAAATCTCCTCTGCTGTTGTAAATGCAGGGAAAACAGTAATCTTACATCCACGAGCTTTAAAGTCTCTTAAAATTCCTCTCTTTGCACCCATGTCAACAAATGCAATATGTGTTCCGTTGCCTGGAATTTCATATTTTTCTTTAATGGTACACTCTTTAATTACATTTCTGTTGTTAAGGCTTTCAAATTTCAACTCAATCTGACTATCAGAAAGGTCTTTACATCTTGTTGTAATAATACCTTTCATTGTTCCGTGGTCACGAAGGATTTTTGTTAAAGCACGTGTATCTACACCTTCAATACCCATTATTTTATTTTGTTTAAGGAAACCGTCGATGTCCATTTCACATCTCCAGTTATTTGGATAATCGCATTTTTCTCTTACCACAAAGCCTTTAAGGCGTGGGCTGTCACTTTCCATATCGTCTAAGTTAATGCCATAGTTGCCAATAAGGGGATAAGTCATTGTAACTATCTGTCCTGCATAGGATGGGTCTGTTAAAAGCTCCTCATAGCCTGTCATTCCTGTGTTAAAAACTACTTCTCCAACGGTTTCTTTAACGTAGCCAAAAGCCTTGCCTTTGAAACGAACGCCGTTTTCAAGTATCAATTCAGCTTTAATTGTCTTTTCCATTATATACATCTCCTCAAATCAGCTTTCATATCCAACACTGCATGCCTTGCCGCCAGTGCAAATTCCTTTTCGCTGTATTTTTCTTTATATTCTTTCTTTTGGTGTGCCGCAATAATTCCTCTTGAAGAATTAACAATTGCACCAAGTCCATCTTTATCGAAGCAAACCGACAAGTCTTCTGCCGTGCCGCCCTGTGCGCCATAACCTGGTACAAGGAAAAATGTGTTTGGCATAATTTCTCTAAGCTTTCTAGCTTGCTCTGGGTGTGTTGCACCAACCACTGCGCCTACGCTTGAGTAGCCGTATTTTCCAATAAGGTCTTTGCCCCATTCATTTGTAAGTGCACCCACATGCTGATAGAGTGTTTTTCCGCCAACATCCAAATCTTGTAGCTGTCCGCTGTTAGGGTTTGAGGTTTTAACCAGTACAAACATTCCTTTTTCGTAAGCCTTGCAGTTTGCCATATATGGCTCTATAGAGTCCCAGCCAAGGTATGGGTTAAGAGTAATAAAATCCTCGTGGTAAATTTCAAATTGGTTGCCCTCAACATCAATGCGTCCTATATGTCCGTCAGAATATGCCTCTGCGGTTGAGGCAATATCGCCACGTTTAACATCTCCAATAATTACAAGGTCTTTTTCCTTTGCATACTTAATGGTTCTAATATAGCTGTCAATTCCATCTGCACCAAGCATTTCATACATTGCAACCTGTGGTTTAACCGCTGGAATAAGGTCGAAAGTTGCATCTATCAGTTCCTTATTAAAAAGGAAAAATGCCTCTGCAACAGCTTTTGGTGTTTTTCCAAATTTCTCAAAGCATTGTTCCTTTATATGCTTTGGCACATAGGAAAGCCTTGGGTCAAGACCAACTACGGTTGGGTTTTCAGTTGCCTTAATTTTTTCAATAAGTTTGTCAATTATCATTAAGCTTACCCTCCTCAACTTTTACCTTACCGTCCACAAGTGTATATAAAACCTTCCCTTTAACCTCATATCTGTCAAAAGGAGTATTCTTGCCCTTTGATTTAAAAGCTTTTGCGTCAATTTCGTATTCACAATTAGGGTCTATAATTGTAATATCTGCAACCTTATCAACTTCAATACTTCCTTTATCGATGCCCAAAAGCTTTGCTGGGTTAATTGTCATTTTTTCAATAAGCTTGTCTATTGTAAGCCAACTTCCGCCTACAAGAACTGTGTTTCCTAACGCAAAAGCAGTTTCAAGACCAACAATTCCAAAAGCGGCTTTGTCATATTCGCAGTTTTTCTCATCAATGCCATGTGGTGCATGGTCAGTGGCAATAATTCCAACAGTGCCATCTTTCAAAGCCTCTCTAAGTGCCATAACATCATCATTGGAACGAAGAGGCGGATTCATTTTTGTGTTTGCGTCATAATCCACAATATCCATATCTCTTAAAGTAAAGTGGTGAGGGCAAATTTCTGCACTTACCTGCTGTCCCCTCGCCTGTGCATCTCTTATTAAGTCTATAGCACCTTTAGTTGATACATGGCAAAGATGGAGCTTTGCACCTGTGCTTTTTGCAAGAATAATATCTCTGGCAACAATAACGTCTTCGCTGTCGTTGGATATTCCTTTAAGCCCCAAAAGCTGGCTTTGAGAACCTGCATTCATAACCCCGCCTGCCACCAAAGACTTATCCTCACAGTGGCTCATAACAGGTATATTAAACATTTTAGAATAATTCATTGCTGTTTTAAGCATTGCCGCATTCAAAACGCTCTTTCCGTCCTCGCTTATTCCGCATGCCCCTGCATTCACCATTTTACCTATGTTTGCAAGCTCTTCACCATTTTGCCCCTTTGTAATTGCACCGATGGGCAACACATTGCAAAACGCTTCTCTTTGGGCACGAAGCTTTATATATTCAACCATAATTTCGCTGTCTATAACTGGGTCTGTATTTGGCATACAGCAGATAGTTGTAAAACCACCCATTACCGCTGCCATGCTGCCTGTTTCAATTGTTTCCTTATATTCAAAGCCTGGGTCACGTAGATGCACATGTACATCGATAAAGCCTGGAACAACTATCTTTCCGTCAGCATTAATAGTTTTGTCTGCTGAAGTTTTAATTTCCTTATTAATTTCAACAATTTTGTCATTCTCAATAAGTATATCCATAATTTCGTTAATATTTGTTGCAGGATTTATTAATCTTCCGTTTTTAATAAGTGTTTTCATTATTTTTTACCTCCCTTTGCAAGAAGCTTAAGTATTGCCATTCTTACCGCAACACCATTTTTAACTTGAACATTTATAACCGAATTTCCGCAATCTACAACCTCTGTGCTTAATTCAACACCTCTGTTCACAGGGCCTGGGTGCATAATTAGAACATCTTTTTTTGCATATTTAAGCAAATCACTATTTATCCCAAAAAGTTCTCTATACTCACTAATACCCGGGAAACTCATGGTTTTTTGCCTTTCAAACTGTATTCTAAGTCCCATAACAACATCAGCATCTGTAATTGCTTCCTTCATATCCGAGGTTGTTTTAATACCAAGTTTATGCAAACCGCCAAGCAGTGTTGATGGCCCTGCAAGAGTAACATCTGCACCAAGTTTGCTTAGTCCAAACACATTACTTCTTGCCACACGGCTGTGAGATATATCCCCTATGATTGCGACTTTAAGCCCTTCAAAGCTTTCTTTGTAATCCTTAATGGTGTAAAGGTCTAAAAGTGCCTGTGTTGGATGCTCGTTTGAGCCATCCCCTGCATTAATAACATGTGCATTCACATTTTTTGCCAACACATGAGGTGCACCGGTAAGGGAGTTACGCATAATCATTATTTCAACGCCCATTTGGTCAAGAGTTTTTCCTGTATCAATAAGACTTTCACCTTTACTTACACTGCTGGTGGATATTCCCAAATCCTGCACTGTTGCGCCCAGGTATTTGCCTGCTAATGCAAAAGAGGTTTTAGTTCTGGTGCTGTTTTCGTAAAACAATGTAATAATACTTGTGTATTTAAGTTCATCCACTCTAAGCGCTGGGTTGTCAATCCTTTTTTTCATTTCCTTCGCTGTGTCGAGTATCTCTAAAATTTCAGCTTTGCTCATATCCCGAAGCCCTAAAACATCTTTACGGTTTAGCATTATTATACCACCCTTTCGATAGTTTGTGTTAATAATTATACATAAATATACACTAAAATTGTATTTTTATAATTTTTAAGCATTTTTGCAAAAGAAAAGGCAATAAAAAGAAAAACTCTTTTCATTGCCAATAACAATATTCAAAACCATTGGGAAAGCCATTAGATGAAACGTAAAAACCACAGTCCTTAAAAAATAAAGCACTTATCCCTATGGGCGAAAAACAAATTTCTTTTGTGGCTGAAAGCTGCGTCATCTCGATTTATCCTCCTGTGTTTTATATAAAACAAATGGTTGCCATCTGTTTGCATTGTCAAATATATTAGCACATATTGCGGTAATATGTCAAGATAATTATAAAGGAAATTTTCTATAAATTTACTTTATATTTTCTTTCTTTTTCAGCAATATTTTATCATAGGTTGCCACTTTATTTCAACAAAGAAATCTAAAAGTTGCAATTTATTTGTAAACTACATATAATAGTGGTTAGACTTTTAATTTAAAGTGTAGATTATGATAGTTATATAGTGGAAAGGAATTAAACAATGGCATTAAATACAAACTTAGAAGCAATTAACAAAAGACGAATTTTTGGCATCATCTCTCATCCTGATGCTGGTAAAACCACCCTTACAGAAAAACTTCTTCTTCACGGTGGTGCAATACGTGAGGCAGGTACAGTTAAAGCAAGGCGTAACTCAAAATTTGCCACATCGGACTGGATGGAAATTGAAAAACAGCGTGGTATTTCTGTAACATCATCTGTAATGCAGTTTGAATACCGTGACAAGATTGTATCCATTATGGACACTCCTGGGCACAATGATTTTGGCGAGGATACCTACCGCATACTTACATCTGTAGACAGTGCAGTTATGGTTATTGATGCTGCAAAAGGTGTCGAAGCCCAGACCAAAAAACTTTTTAAAGTTTGCAGTATGCGTGGCATACCAATTTTTACCTTTATTAATAAACTGGACAGGCAAGCTAAAGACCCGCTTGAAATTCTAGAGGACTTGGAAGAGGCGCTTGGTCTTCCTTCTGTAAGCGTTACATGGCCAATAGGCAGTGGGCTTACATTTGAAGGAATTTATGACCGCCTTAATAATAAGGTGCACATTTACCGTACCGATTATGTAATAGACTTAGGTGAAAAAGGTGTTTTTGGCGATGAACTTAATGATATTATATCACCAACCAACCTTGAAATTTTACGAAATGAAATTGAACTGATTGAAGGTGCAGGCAACTCATTTGATATGAATTTAATATTAAAAGGAAAGCTTTCACCAGTATTTTTTGGAACTGCCCTTGTGGACTTTGGTGTTACTACTTTCTTGGAGCATTTTCTTGAAATGAGCCCAGCGCCTGGTGCAAGAAAAACCACAAGTGGAGAGGTTCAGCCTACAGATGAGTTTTTCAGTGGCTTTATTTTCAAAATACAGGCAAATATGAATCCTGCCCACCGTGACAGACTTGCGTTTCTTCGCATTTGCAGTGGAACCTTTGAACGTGGTATGAACGTAACCCTTTCACGCACTGGTAAACAGCTTAAACTTAGCCAAAGTACAATGCTTATGGCAAATGAGCGTGAAACCGTAGACTTGGCTATAGCAGGAGATATTATAGGTATTTACGATTCTGGAAATTATCAGATTGGTGATACCCTTACAACTTGCAAGGATAAGCTTTTCTTTGAGCCACTGCCAACCTTCCCACCAGAGCTATTTATGCGTGTAAGACCTGTTAATTCCCTTAAAGCAAAACATTTCCAAAAGGGTGTTGAACAACTTGCGCAGGAAGGTGCAATACAGGTTTATACCAATGAATATAATGAAGTTGTGCTTGGTGCAGTTGGTGTACTTCAGTTTGAAGTATTTGAATACCGCCTGAAAAACGAATATAACTGTGATATTCGTATGGAAAGCCTTAACTTCAGTGTTGTACGTTGGGTTAAAGCAGATGACCCTAAGAGCCTTAAACAGTACGAAAACGCACGTACTATGATCGTTTACGACCACTTTATGCGTCCATTATTGTTATTTGCTAACCAATATACACTTAACACCTTTGCAGAAAGAAATGAAGATGTTATTCTGGTTGAAGCACTTGATGTTGAAAGCGAGCTTAATTAATTATGATTATACTTATAAGCGCCTGCCTTGTGGGAATAGGTTGTAGGTACGACTGCAAAATTAACGAATATCCCAATATTACTGCACTGCTTGGCAGGCACACGCTTATACCTGTGTGCCCCGAACAGCTTGGCGGACTTCCTACACCAAGGAATCCCGTAGAAATTAAGGATGGTAATGTGGTCGATTGCTATGGTAACATATACACACAAGAATTTGAAAAAGGTGCCAACGAGGTATTAAAAATAGCGAAAATTGTAGGGGCTCAGCTTGTTGTGCTTAAAAGCAACAGCCCATCCTGCGGACTGGGAAAAATCTATGACGGCACTTTCAGTTCTACATTAATTGACGGCAACGGATTTACC
>JBFWMT010000083.1:0-7344 GCA_050251415.1 Anaerotignaceae bacterium
CTGCTGCTGGAGCCTCTGCTGCTGGAGTTTCTGCTGCTGGAGCTGCTTCTTCTTTTTTTGCACAACCTGCAAATGCTGCTGTACACATAACTGCTGCCATTGTAATTGCTAAAACTTTCTTCTTCATAAAAAACCTCCTAAAATAAAATTTTACCCTATGAAGCTAGCCATAAATTCAGTTCATTACCCTCATAACAACTGATTTTGCGGCATAAAATAAAACTGTTTAATGTTTTTATATAGTGCAAATTATTTTTACATACCCTAATCATAGTTTACCCTACATATGTACTTAAACAGCCTCTAAACTGCGAAGTAGCTTCTGAAAAAACACTGCTAGATACTATAATATAGCACTGCATCTTCATTTCGCAATTTCTATAGCTATTCTACACTATACAAGTTTTATTTGCAAGTTAAATATATACAGATTTTCATTTTGAAATTAATAATTTGTTCAAATATTACACACTACATCCGTCAATTTCAACAAAAAACGGGCTTTTTTTTACATTTTACAATCTTTTTTTGTTGAATACTCCCAAAAATCGCTTATAAATAAATCACATATATTTCTCATCAGCTTGCTGTAGTGTTTAGAGTGCTCATCATATACACCAATTACTGTCATTCCTGCATTTATGGCACTTTGTGCTGCACTTGGTAAATCCTCGAAAACGGTGCAGTCTTTTGGTTCAACTCCAAGCTGTTTAGCTGCTATTAGATATATGTCTGGCTCTAGCTTGTTTTTTCCAATCTCATCTGAATAAACAAAGGTATCAAACAAATGAAAGACATTGTTTTTTTTAAGCGCTGCCTCGCACATTTTTCTGAGACATGATGTGGCAACTCCTAGCTTAATACCATCTTGTTTAAGTTTAATAATAAGTTCATATGCCCCTGGTTTTAGCTTTACATCTCCTGCATACTCCTTGTATGCCATTTGGTGTAACTCTTCGCTTAGTTCATTATAGGTCATGCCAAGGTCGTATCTCTGCATTATATACTCAATACATTGTCCATAATTAAGTTTACATATGTGTTCTAAATATTCTTGGTCTGGAGCGTAGCCGTGCCTTGCCAAAATCTCCCTATCCACCTTATCCCAAATCCAAATTGAATCAATAAGCGTTCCATCCAAATCAAAAATTACACCTTTCATTGTTGCCCTCCTATGCATATATTATTCAAATTTATCATATATCAACTACAAAATCCAACTTTCTTTTACAATTACCACCAGTTTACTTGTAAAAATTGTTTTTTCTGATACAATAATTAGTATTACAAAAGGGCAAAATGAAAAGAACACATTCTCATTTAGCGTCGGAGGAAAATCATGTACAAAAATGGAATTGAACTAACTAAACCAACGTCTTTAACTAAATATTTTACCCATGGCTTTGGCGAGGTTCTTTCCACCTTTACCCAAACTGAAAAGCAGAAACTGTTGGTTCTTTCCCCTGTCTTTTTCAAAAAATGGTATTTTTCGGCTTTCTTTGAAGATACGGTACTTTCGCCAGCTAATATATTAAATAGCTATTTAGATAAAAACGAAAATGAGGTTGCTTATTTTACCTATAAAGTAAATCCTTCAGCCAGAGGCAATAATAAGTATACTTATCAACTTTGGGTTGACTCTGTTGACAGCCACTCTTTTATCAAAAATCTAATAGCATTTACAGATTATTGTTTTCCAGTTGCAACATTTGAAGAAGGTGGTATGTTTCCATTAAAAATGCCTGATGCTTTAGCTAAAAAGCTTACAACCGCAGATGGATTTTATTTTGAATATTTAATACTGATGGCACAGCGTTTTAATTTAATTACAACTATGCCTTCAATAAATACCTGTAAGTTTCAAAAAAATGTGCCTCAATGTGACCACTTTTTTATACAAAGCAATTCTGAAATACTTTCACTATTAACTTATGAGGTTTTTGAAATATTCAACCAAAAATTTACAGAGATGTTGCAAGTGCCATGTAAGGTTATAACCCCATCTATTATGAAGTCCTTTTTGAAAGAATCAATCACAACTGATGACATCTATAATAAGGTATACAGTGCTCTTGGGTTCGATTTTGATAAGATGGTTAAAATGGCAGAAATACCTGTTCTTTCGCCTGAAAATGAAATGCTTATGTCATCAGCATATTTTTTGGGCACAGTGCTGGATAAGTGGTTTTTCTCCCCATTAGGCGATTATCTTAAGCTTGTAACCCCGCTCTACTCTGTTCCATATGATTTTATGAATGAGGCAGACTATGTTCGCCCCATTTTGCTTACAGGCTGTGATGTTTCTGCAGATATTTTTTCGCCTTGCAACTATTTTTCACTTACGCCAATTGGTGAAGAAATTTTAGGCTATAAAAATTCAAATCCTAGATTTCAAAATATATCTCAGGATTTTACCCAACAGCAAATACAGCTTTTCCTATGCTCCACACTGCACATTAATCGCATAAGTATAACTGATTACATTATGCAAAACAACAACTATGAAATATATACAATAAAGGTAAAATATGTAGACGACCCACAGCTTTGGAAAACAATTCAAGTACCTGTAGATTATTCAATTTCCAAGCTTCATACACTTATTACAACGTATTTTGGCTTTTATAAAAGTGATAACTACACTTTTAGTATACTAAGAAAAAACAAAGCTACACCCTCACATTCTCAAATTGATAAAACATCACGATTTCGCCTTAATGAACTTTTGCTCAACAATAATCTTCTGCTTTCAGATGGATTTAACAACTTCCCTGATTTGGAGATATCCCTTATATGTGCTGGAAGCGGCCAAAATATTTGTAACTATCCCCGTCTTTTGAAGCAAAGCAGGGCCATAACATTGGAAGAACTAAACGACAATATATAAATGAAAAGAAGGAATTAAAATGGAAAAATTAGTACACCAGCATGGTGGCGACCTTGATGCAATTGAACGTAAGTATAAAATACCAAAATCCCAAATAATTGATTTCAGCGGAAATATAAACCCACTGGGCTTTCCGCAAAGCGTAAAAAATATTCTTGCCCAAAATCTTGATATAATCTCTGCCTATCCTGATAAAAATTATACTGCATTGCGACAGAGCATTGCAATGTACACTGGTGCTTTGGCAGAAAACATAACTGTAGGCAATGGTTCAACAGAGCTTATTTCAACTTTTATTAAATCTGTAAATGCAAAAAAGTCAATTATTTTAGGGCCAGCATACTCTGAATACGAACATGAACTTGCCGTTACAGGAAGTAATTTTAACTATTTCCCTCTGGCGGAAGAGAATAATTTTGTAGTGAATATTGATAAGCTGATTAATACACTTACTGCCGACATTGACCTTTTTGTACTTTGCAACCCAAATAATCCCACAGGCACAGCCATAACCACTGCGCAGATGGAGGCTATACTTGAGCATTGCAAAAAAAATAACACCTCCGTTATGGTGGATGAAACTTATATAGAGTTCAGTGACAATCTTGATGAAATTTGTTCTATACCCCTTACAAATAAATTTGATAATTTGTTTGTAATACGTGGCGTATCTAAATTTTTTGCTGCACCCGGCATTCGTCTTGGCTATGGCATAACTTCAAGTGTGACATTTCACGCCATATTAAAAAAACATCAAGACCCATGGAGTGTTAATATTCTTGCCTCATTTGCAGGGGAGCATTTATTTAGTGACAAGGAATTCATGCACACTACACAAAAATTAATTTCTGACGAACGAAAAAAAGCACTGTCAGAATTTAAAACTTGGAAGAATATTAAAGCCTATGATTCTTCGTCAAACTTTATACTTCTTAAGCTTTTAACCAACAAAATAACGTCTGCTGAAATTTTTGAAAAACTGATTGTGAAAAAGGTTCTCATACGTGATGCTTCTTCATTTGCTTTTTTAGACAACACATATTTACGTTTTTGCATACTTATGCCAGCACAAAATGCATTTTTTATAAATCAGCTTAAAAAATTAGTTGAAGACTAGAAAAAGGGCTATAGCAAATGCTATAGCCCTTTTTAGTATTGTTATTAAACTAGTAAATATTATACGATGCCCTGAGCCATCATAGCTTCCGCAACCTTTAAGAAGCCTGCAATGTTAGCACCAGCAACAAAGTTGTTTTCAAATCCGTATTCTTTAGCTGCTTCACTCATTTCAACATAAATGTTTTCCATTATGCCTTTAAGTTTAGAATCAACTTCTTCGAAGGACCAGCTAAGACGCATGCTGTTTTGGCTCATTTCAAGTGCTGATGTTGCAACACCGCCTGCATTAGCTGCTTTTGCAGGGGCAAAAAGAACCTTTGCATCAAGGAAAGCATCAATAGCCTCAAGTGTTGAAGGCATGTTAGCACCCTCACCTACTGCATAGCATCCGTTAGCAATCAATGTTTTTGCGTCATCAAGGTTAAGTTCGTTCTGTGTAGCACAAGGAAGCGCAACATCGCACTTAACTGACCAAACGCCCTTACCTTCTGTATATTTAGCATCTGCATGGTAGTTAAGGTAATCCTTAATACGTCCACGCTTAACTTCTTTAATTTCTTGAACTGCCGCAATGTCAATGCCATTAGCATCGTAAATCCAACCAGTGGAGTCGCTCATTGTAACAACCTTAGCGCCACTCTGTTGTGCTTTTTCAGCCGCATAAATAGCTACGTTCCCTGAGCCTGAAATAACTACAGTTTGTCCCTGAAGTGACTTGCCTGCTGCACTAAGCATAGCGTTTACAAGGTAAACAAGGCCATAGCCTGTTGCTTGTGTACGTGCCAAAGAACCACCATAAGTAAGACCTTTGCCTGTCAGTACGCCTTCGTACAAACCTGTAATTCTTTTGTACTGGCCATAAAGATAACCTATTTCACGTCCGCCAACACCAATGTCACCAGCAGGTACGTCTGTATCTTTACCAATGTATTTGCAAAGCTCTGTCATAAAGCTTTGGCAAAATGCCATAATTTCTCTGTCACTTTTGCCCTTAGGGTCAAAGTCAGAGCCACCCTTACCGCCACCAATTGGAAGACCTGTAAGTGAGTTTTTGAAAATCTGCTCAAAGCCTAAAAATTTGATGATACCAAGATTTACAGATGGGTGTAATCTCAAACCACCTTTGTAAGGACCAATTGCGCTGTTAAACTGCACACGGAAACCTCTGTTTACCTGTACTTTACCGTTGTCATCTACCCAAGGCACACGGAACATAAGCTGGCGTTCAGGCTCTACCATTCTTTCAAGAAGACTTTCTTTCTCAAACTGTGGATTTCTTTCAATCACAGGTTTAAGAGAGTTCAGTACCTCTGTTGCTGCCTGAATAAATTCAGGCTGAGCTGGATTTTTTGCAATAAGTGTTTCTAATACGTTGTCAACATAAGACATTTGTCTATACCCCCTTGTATAATTCATGTATGACTTAAGAATTATACCCATAATTTATTAGATATACAATACCTTTTTTTAATGTTTGTGTAACTTTTTTTTACATGAGATATCTTTATGTTAGATTATTATATATTTTATCGCTTTAAAGCAATAATTTAGTGATTTTTACCTTAAAATGTATTATAATACTACTATCTATCAGCTAAGGAGATATAAAATGAGTCCTAACACCGTTGCATACAATTCACTTAATAATTATCTTAAAACTAAGTTTGGTACAAAAGTTGCAAAGCTAAGTCTGGATGGCGGCTTCACCTGCCCAAACCGTGACGGAACTTTAAGCACTGACGGCTGTATATTTTGCAGTGAAAGTGGCAGCGGTGATTTTGCAGGTGAACGTCGCTTATCAATATCACAGCAAATTGAACAACAGAAACAGCGTATTAGTAAAAAATGGGCTGAGGCAAAATATATAGCCTACTTCCAGTCATTTACCAACACCTATGCTCCTGTAGAAATTTTGCGTTCAAAATACACCGAGGCAATTGAACAAAGTGACGTTGTAGGTCTTGCTATAGCCACTCGTCCCGACTGCCTTAGCGAAGATGTAATGGAATTATTAATGGAATTGAGCAAAAAAACCTATGTATGGGTTGAATTAGGATTGCAAACCTGCAATGAAAAAACTGCAAAATTTATTAATAGAGGCTATGAAAATTCTGTGTTTGAGGATGCTGTAGCCCGCCTTAATTTAGCTGGTATACACGTTGTTGTGCATCTTATTTTTGGGCTTCCTAATGAAACAACTGAGGATATGCTAAACTCAGTTCAATACACATGCGCATTGAACATACAGGGAATAAAGCTTCAACTTCTTCATGTTTTGCAAAATACACCTTTGAGCACACTTTATCAAAACCAACCTTTCCATATTTTAACTAAGGATGAATACCTTTCTCTCGTATGTACATCTTTAGAATATATTCCCAAAGAAATAGTGATACACCGCCTTACAGGTGACGGTGCGAAGATAAATCTTATAGCACCATTGTGGAGTGGAAACAAAAAAGACGTATTAAATTCACTATCAAAGCTTATTTTAGAAAAAAATATACGCCAAGGATGCAAAATAGTTTGAGATATAGCGAAAAATAGAGTATAATGTATAGGTTAACTATCTACATATGCATCTGGAGGTGCCAGTAATGTCTGAAGAAAATAAACTAGCCGAAAATAAGCTTATTATACTTTATCTTTTAAGGAAAATGGACGTTTCTTTGTCTAATACAGAAATTTGTCAATTTGCCCTTGAGCGCAATATTATGGATTACTTTTCTGTACAACAATATCTTTCCGACCTTACAGATTCTGATTTTCTTGAAGCCTATACAGAAAACGGAACAACACGCTACACCATTACCAAAGAGGGCTCCAACGCCCTAAGCTTTTTTCAAAACAGAATAACGGAATGGCTTAAAAACGCTGCCAACGAGTATATTAAAAATAACCTTACACGTATACGAAGTGAATACGAAACCTCTGCTAACTACTTTCCTGAAATAAACGGAGAATTTTTGGTAAAATGCGATGTATGTGGTATAGACGGAAGCCAAATAATGGAAGTTGATGTTACCGTTGCCACAAAAAATCAAGCACAGCGTATATGCTCCAACTGGAAGAAGAATGTAAATAGCATTGTAGCAGAAATTTTTAATGTACTTGTTAAAGAAGAATGAAAATACATACCAAAAGGCTACAGCAACCGCTGTAGCCTTAAATTTTTAACATTACATATTTTTAGTTTATTACATGTTATTACTGCTTGTCATAACTATCCAAAGAACAACATAAACCACAACCACAGGCCATCTTAACAGCAATGCCAGCAGTACAACAACAATTCTAACTATTGCAGTATCAAAATCAAATCTTTCTGCAATACCGCC
>JBFWMT010000084.1:0-6587 GCA_050251415.1 Anaerotignaceae bacterium
TGTTCTCCATTACAAGACCACTTTTTATCATAGCCTTCTCGCTAAAGCCTTTTTCTTTTAACACGCTGTATAGCCTGTCCTTGCCTGTCCTTGCCCTCTGGTGCATAGCCAAGGCCAAATTTTCTTTGCATCGCTAGGGTTACCTGTCTTTTTTCAAGGTAGTCAAGGGCATTCTTTCCCTCCTCTGCCTGCAAAACCTCGTGGTAAAACCTTCCTGCAACATTGTGTATTTCAAATAAATCGGCTCTAAGCTTTTCTTCCTGTGCTGCTTCCTTTGTATATTCTGTTTCAGCAATGGTAATATTGGCCCTATCTGCAAGGCGTTTAAGGGCTTCAACAAAATCGCAGTTTTCCATCTGCATAACAAAACTGAAAACATTTCCTGCCGCACCACAACCGAAGCAGTAGTAAAGCTGTTTTTCCGCACTTACAGAAAACGATGGTGTTCCCTCATTGTGGAACGGACATAAGCCGAAGTATGAGCCTCCCTTTTGCTTAAGAGGAATGTATGCGGAAATAACTTCCACTATATCATTTTGTGTGCGTATTTCTTCTACAAGTTCCTGGGAATAAAACATATCGGCCTCTCCTTTCTAAGTATAATTCTACAAAAAAGTTCTCATTCCTTTATTTTTCTGCTATTTTTATAAAAAAGCAGATGGTTTTTTAGTAAATATTCCAAGAAGTGGGTATAAAAAGCTTTGTGTACACCGAAATTGCATATCTGTCGGTCATGCAAGCTATGTAGTCACACACAACAGTTTCTACATTTTCTCCGCTTTTTATCAGCTCCACAAATTCCCTTTCAGTTTGGTATGGGTTTTCCATATAATATTTAAAAAGGTCATTAAGCATACCATCTACTTTTTTACCCTCACGTGTAGCACGTTCGTCGGTATATACATGGGTAAACATAAAACTTCTTAAATCTCCCATGCTTTTTTTCATTTCGTCACTCATTTTAATATCATTTATGCCAACACTATTTTTTATTGTGTCCCTAATCATGGTATTAATTCTTTCACTGCTGGTAGCACCTATGACCTCCACAATTTCCTTTGGTATGGCATTTTTCGCCAAAACTCCCGCCCTTATGGCATCATCAATGTCATGGTTTATATACGCAATTTTATCCGAAAGTTGAACAACCTTGCCTTCTAGGGTCGACGGCTTTCCTTTTGTTCGGTGGTTTAGTATCCCGTCACGCACCTCCCACGTTAGGTTTAGTCCCTCGCCGTCTTTCTCCAGCCGTTCCACAACTCTAAGGCTTTGGCTGCAATGTTCAAACCCTGTAGAGCATAGCCTGTCCAAAGCACTTTCACCTGCATGTCCAAAAGGAGTATGTCCTAAATCATGCCCTAAAGCTATTGCCTCCGTTAAATCCTCATTAAGATGCAGTGCCCGTGCAATTGTTCTTGCAATCTGAGAAACCTCAAGAGTGTGGGTAAGACGTGTTCTGTAGTGGTCACCCTCGGGGGAAATAAAAACCTGCGTTTTGTGCTTAAGTCGTCTGAAGGCTTTACAATGAAGAATTCTGTCCCGGTCACGCTGAAACTCCGTTCGTATGTCACATTTATCCTCACAATGTTCTCTTCCCTTTGAAAACCTGCTTTTTGCCGCAAACTGGCTAAGAAGCTTAAACTCTTGTTCCTCCTGTTCAATTCTTAGTTCCATAGTAAAAACCTCCCTTCCGCAATCAAATAACCTATATATGTATAATACTACATTTTATTGTTAAATCCTTTTTTACGGATAGGTTAAATGTTAAAAGTAGATGACAATTTTGTCAAACTCTGGACGAATTATAAAATTTGTTATAGAATATAATTTAAAGAGGAGGTGCTTGGTATGCCTGTAATTACAATAGAAATGGGGAACAAATGGAAAATTGAAACCGCGGTTTCCGTTAAAAACATCGTTATGGAAGAGATTAAAAATGCTTTTAACCTTAAATCTACCGACCGTAACATAAAGGTTACCCGCTACGACCAAGACTTATTTGAGCTTAATGACCCATATGAAATTTTTATAGAAATTCAGCTTATAAAAGGCCGAGAAACAGACTTTAAGCGTGACCTTTATAAGTCTATAGTTACTGCCATAGAAGAAAAAACCCTTTTTAAAAGAGAAAATATTTTTATCTTTCTTAACGAGCAACCAGCAGAAAACTGGGGTGTTAAGGGTGGCTTTATAGCAAGCGACATATAAAAAACAGAGCATTCACTGAATTTAACAGTGACTGCTCTTTTTTTATTGCATAATTTTAAACTATATTTAAAAATTCAAAAGGTTCATTCTTGTTATGAATAAAATGCATTAGCATGTACGCACACATAATCGAAACTTTTTCTTCTTTAAGTATTCGTTTGCACTCTTCACGGTCGGCAAGTATTACCTCTATATCCTCCGAATCCTCTTGATTAATATTTGTTGGATTGCCTGTTAGATACCCATAAACCGTTCCACATGTTTCATCGCTCATGCCAACGCTTGTATAGAACGGACGGCTGTAGCTTTTGCTATCAACAGGTGTAAGTGTAAGCCCTGTTTCCTCATGCATTTCCCTTACCGCCGCTGCCACCATATCCTCGCCACTTTCTACTAACCCTGCTGGAAATTCATAGATATAATCATCAATAGGATATCTGTATTGTCGCACAAGAACTACCTTTTTATCATAAATTCCGTATATTGCAACACTATCCGCATTATTTGTACCTGTAATTATTTTAAGCTTTTCAACCTCTTCTATCCTAGATGCCATATAATATGGAGAAATTCTTCCATTTCTTCTTTCCGCCTCAAGCTCATATAAATTCAAAAACTTATTGTTTGTCTGCTTAATTATTCCTTTTACTCTATCCATATTTACCTCCAAAACCGCCTTCATTTAATTACTGATAGTATCCACTCTCACATAAAACTTCAAAACAATAGTTAACCTCATCGTCTGTAAAAAGTTCGGTATATTTTTTGTCAGTAACGGCGGCTTCCATCGTCAAATCCAATCTGGCTTTTGCTTCAAGTACTAAAAATCCATCGGAAAATTTTCTTTTTTTTATTAACTCCTTTGCCATTGCTGCTCCACCCCACCGTTCAATTCCTTGAATAAACCTAGTAGCATTTAGTCCGCACTCCTTCTGTGCCACTTGGCATCTTGCAATCAAGTCCTTGTTAAACTGTATTTCCAATTCTTTAAATTTATCAATATTTGTCACGTTCATTCCTCCAAAAGTATTTGCATTAAGTATACAACCAAAAACTGATTTCATCAATTATAATGAACCTAAAACTATTCAATTTCTAAGTTAAACCGCATAATATTGTTTTGAGGTGATAAAATGAACTCATGTAAAAGTGCATCCCTTATAACCGCCTTGGCATGTGAAATATTCAACTCACATTCGTCTAATGAAGTTGAAATAATTTCCGCTCAGCTAGTTCAACTTGGAGATACCCTTAACACAATGTTAACTCAACAAAGTGTATACCAAAGCAGTAAAAAAAACTGATTGTTGAACCAAAAAGGGACAGCAAAACAGCTGTCCCTAAATTAATATTTTTCTGTTCCTTCATGAAATTCCCATCTGCCTTAACTATTATTTTTGCAAATACTATTTACCCATAAATCTTAAATTAGTTGTTAACAATAGGCTTTTTAAATGCCAACTTTTCACTTGCTTTTTCTTTCATTACAAAATTAAGCATAACCGGTGTAAGCAATGTTGTCATTATAACAACAAGCACAATTGCAGGTGAAATAGCTGCATCTATAAGCCCTGCCTGCATACCCTTTTGTGCAACAATAAGCGCTACCTCACCACGAGAAACCATGCCAACGCCAATTCTGAAAGAATCCAAATTAGACATACCACATACCTTTGCGCCTATACCGCAACCGATAATTTTTGTTACCAATGCAATAACAAGTAAAACCAATGCAAACACCATAAACTGCGAGTTAAGTGAATGTAAATCTGTTTTAATGCCTACACTTGCAAAAAACACAGGTGAAAAAAGCAGATAAGACGAAACCGTCATTTTTTTAGCTATATACTGTCTTGTTTTTGCAATATTGCAAAGTATTATTCCTGCAAAATATGCACCAGTAATATCCGCAACACCAAAAAACTTTTCAGCTATATACGAAAGTATAAGGCAAAATGCAAATCCGTATACTGCAACTCTTCTTTTAGTGCCAACTACATCTTCCATTTTTTTGAAAACGTAGTAAATTACAATACCAACAACTACAAGAAAAATGAAAAACCCACCAATTTCTGTAAATACCATTAAAGGATTTGCATTAGCATCTGTAAAGCCCGAAAGGAACGAAAGAACAATAATACCCAAAATATCATCAATAACTGCCGCACCCAGAATTGTAGTGCCAACCTTGCCCTTAAGTTTTCCCATTTCTCTTAGCGTTTCTACTGTAATACTAACCGATGTTGCTGTAAGTACAACGCCAATAAAAATGCCCTTAAGTACTGTCATTGAATCAAAAGAATTTGCAAAAAATGCCATATATGCCCCAAACCCACCTATAAGTGGAAATATTACACCTAAAACTGCAACAATAAAAGATGTGGGGCCTGTATTTTTCAGCTCATGAATGTCCGTATCAAGGCCGGCAATAAACATAAGCATAATTACGCCCAACTCTGATGTTTTTAAAAGAAAGTCTGTTTCCTGAAGAATTCCTAAACAGCTTGGCCCAAGTATAATACCCGCCATAAGTGCCCCAACAACCTGTGGCATATGTACATGACTAGATAATATGCCAAATGTTTTTGTAGATAATAGAATAATCGCGATTACAAGTAAAAATTCATATGATTCCATAGTAGCATCCCCCTCGATGATTTAATATTTACTATATTTATTATTCATTATATACATATAAGTAGGGTTTTTCAAGGATTCAAGTTGTTAAATTTTGTGCAAAATTAACATTTCATAACAGAAAAATATTGTACAAAAAACCTGTTTACAATTTCACTTATTCTCTATTGGGATAATACTATTATGCATGTTTTTATATGAAAACAATTGATTTAATCTCTTTTGCCTAGGTATGTCTGCATTTGTCATTATGGACTATGTATGTTATTTTAGTAATTATATACAAAAAAGCTATCCATATTTAATACATAAATTTCAAAAAAAATAAAACCTGTATTATTTTTGCTAATTACAGGTTTTATTTCTTGTCTATTCTTCTATTTCCGCTAATTCAAGACTATTAAGAACAACGTTTTCATCAAGCTGAGGGAGTTCTTTTGTGGACGTAAAGCCAAAATACCTCAAAAATTCCTTTGTTGTGCCAAACAGTATAGGCCGTCCTGGCGCGTCCTGGCGTCCTACCTCGCAAACAAGGCCTCTTTCAACAAGCTTGTTTACAGCATGGTCAGCATTTACGCCCCGAACCTCTTCAATCTGCCCCTTTGTTACAGGTTGTTTATAAGCAATAATGGCAAGGGTTTCAAGCAGACTTTGGGTAAGACCTTGACGCTTTGTAGATTTGTAAATACTTCTTATGTAGTCAAAACAATGTGCCGCTGTGCACATCTGGTATGCTCCGTCCAGCTCAACTATATGTATTCCTCGTTTTTCATCGCTATATTTGTTGGCAAGGGTTTTAATAATTGCCTTTGTTGTTGCCTTATCCATGCTTATGGCATCAGCAATAACCGCCAAACTTATGGCCTCACCAGATACAAATAAAACCGCTTCAATTACCGCTTCAAGTTCATTAAGCTTCATGTAATTCACTTCCAATATATTTAGTAATCACTATTTCATTAAATGCTTCATCTTGGTTAATACTTACAAGCCTCATTTTTATGCACTCCAGCAAAGCCATAAATGTAACTACAATTTCAGTTTTTCTTACATTCTCCCTAAATATTTCCCAAAAGCTAACCTTAGTGGAAATTATAATCAGGTCCTTAATATAGATTATCTTTTCCTCTACTGTATATAAGTCTCTCTCAACAGATTTGAAACTGCTTCTAACTTTGTCCACCTTTTTCTCTCTACGCTTCAAAACCTCTTGAAAAGCCTTATATATATCATCAAAAGTAACTCCCTCTAAAAAATCTTCAAGCTCCACAATTTCTTGCTGCTTGAAAATATGCAGTGAGGGGTCAGCCTCCTTGTATAAAACCTGTGACGCTGTTTCTTCTCTTTCCTTAAATTCTTCTGTCACATTTTTAAACCGCTTGTATTCAATAAGCTTAGAAACCAACTCGGCACGTGGGTCAATTTCGCCATCACTTTCTTCATTCTTAGACTTTGGTAACAGCATACGGGATTTTATCTCTAGCAATGTTGCCGCCATAAGCAAAAACTCGCTCATTACGTCCATACTTCTCTTTTGAGCATCTTCAACTATGGCAAGGTACTGGGTAGTAATTTCAAATATAGGTATGTCATAAATATCAATTTTATTTTTCTCTATTAAATGATACAAAAGACTCATAGGTCCTTGAAAATTTTCCAACTGTAAGGTGATTTCCATTAAAATCGTTCCTTTCGCATTTATACACCTAAAAGTGCCAGAATTACGCCAATTATAGGGGCGA
>JBFWMT010000085.1:0-6352 GCA_050251415.1 Anaerotignaceae bacterium
AGTAATGAGAACACCTGAAAAGCCTTTCCTGGCTCATCAGAAATACCTTCAATTGAAATTCTGGCTATATCTTTATCGGATGCTACTCCGCTAACAAGCATTTTTTCCACGTTACATTCCCCCTTAACTACTGTTCCTTCTTCTCTTGTCAAACTAGAACGTACTACAAGTTCTACATTATATTTCTGCGCAACCTCTACAGAACGCGTATGCAGTACCTTTGCACCAAGTGAAGCAAGTTCTGTCATCTCTGTATAGCTAATTTCATCTAACTTTCTTGCATCCTTAACAATTCTTGGGTCTGCTGTATATACGCCCGCAACATCTGTGTAAATTTCACATAAATCTGCCCTTAAAGCCGCGGCAATAGCAACCGCAGAGGTATCTGAACCACCACGCCCCAATGTAGTAATATCTTCAAATTTATTTACACCCTGAAAACCTGTAACAATTACAATATTTTTTCTTTCAAGCTCCTGCTCAATTCTTCCACGGCTTATCGTTTTGATTTTAGCATTTGAGTAAGCAGAGGTTGTGTCTATACCAACCTGCATAGCGTTAAGTGAAATAGCTCTATATCCAAGCTTATTTAAAGCCATAGCCATAAGTGCTACAGACTGCTGCTCTCCAGTGGAAAGTAACATATCCATTTCTCTTTTTGATGCATTTGGATTTATTTCCGCTGCCTTTTCAATAAGGTCATCTGTTGTATCACCCTGTGCAGATAAAATAACTACCACGTCGTTGCCTTTGTCGTAGCTTTCAGCAATTCTTCGTGCTACATTAAAAATTCTTTCTGCGTTAGCAACAGAGCTTCCGCCATATTTTTGTACTACTAACAAGTAAAGTCCCCCATTTCTATTCTGATATAATTCTAGCACCCTCTAAATCGGGTTTTAGTATTTCCAACGTCCATTTATGAGGTATTGTGCTTAAATACCCATTCATTCTAACTGTAAAGTCATCTATCATATCATCTGTAAGCACACTTGCTAGGGTTGGTCCTGCTCCGCTTAAGTATGAAGCCTTAGCACCAAGTTCATCTGCCTTGCTAAATATATCCTTCATACCAGGCACAAGCGGCAGTCGGTATGGCTGATGAAGTCTGTCGTTCATTGCCATCTTAAGGTTATCAATATTGCCTGTCATCATTGAAGCCACCAAAAGTGCCGCCCTAGATGAATTGAAGATAGCATCTTTCCTTGTTACATTATATGGCAGTACCCCTCTAGATTTCTCCGTTTCTACAGGAAAATCTGGTACCATTATAGCAAATGATAATTTTTCTGGAATATCAATTTTTACATGACGCATTTCTTCCCTATTAAGTGCACCAACAACCATTCCACCCAAAATTGCAGGGTTTGAATTATCTGGATGACCTTCAATTTTAGCTGCAATTTGTGCCAGCTTGTCCTTTGAAAAGTGACACCCTGAGAGGTCATTTGCTGCAATAAGCCCTGCAACAATACATGCCGCACTACTTCCAAGGCCACGTGTATGAGGTATGTAGTCCTCTTGAATAAGCCTTACGCCAGGCATTGGCTTGTCAACCAGTTTGTAAAAATCCTCCATAGTTTTATAAATAAGGTTTGTTCTGTCAGTAGGTATTTTAAGCTTGTGCTTTTTATTTATAAGTATTTCCAATCCCTCTTCTATTTCTACAAACCAAAGGTGGTTGTATTTTTGAAAAGCAATACCTATACTATCAAAACCTGAACCCATATTTGCCGATGTGGCAGGAACAATAATGTGTTTCATTTTATGCCTCCATGCGGATAAGATTTCTTATATCTTTTATACCGCTCATTGTCTTAATTTTTTCGGCTTTTATAGCAACAGAGCCTTCTGTTTCCGTATTTGTAATAATTGCAAATTCGTCATCTTCATCATCAAGGTCAACAAACTGAACATTCCCAAAAACTTCCACAATAGATTTCTTTGCTTTTTCAAAATTATCGCTGCCAATTCTAAGCATAGCTTTAACTTCAGTATCTTTAATTTCAGCCACATTAGCCTGTGCATCACAATTCCACCCAATATTTACAGACATTCCTTTATGCCTTACGGCATCAACTATATCTGCAACTACAGCACTTGCCGTTGGTAATTTACCCGCCCCACTGCCGTAGTACATTGTGTTCCCACTCATATTACCCTTTACAAAAATTGCATTATATACACCATTAACTGCAGCTAATGGGTGTTCTTTGCTTACAAAACAAGGCGATACCTTTGCTGTGATACCATTAATTGTTTTTTTACTACTGCCAATAAGCTTTATTAGGCAATTAAGTTTTTTACCATATTCAATATCTGTATATGTTATTCTTCCAATTCCTTCAGTATATATGTCTTCACAATTAACTGTTTCACCAAATGCCAAGGATGAAAGAATTGCAATTTTTCTGCAAGCATCATGTCCTTCAATATCTGCCGCAGGGTTTGCTTCAGCATATCCTAATTGCTGTGCTTCCTTAAGTACCTCGTCAAAATTCTTGCCTTCTTCAGTCATTTTGGTAAGAATATAATTTGTTGTGCCGTTAAGAATACCTGATATTCCCAAAATTTTATCAGCAGTAAGTGATACACAAAGTGGTCTTATAATAGGAATCCCACCACCCACACTCGCTTCAAAAAGATAACTTACGCTATGCTCTTTTGCAATACTCATTAGCTGGGTACCATGCTTTGCAACAAGCTCCTTATTACTTGTAACAACGCTTTTGCCCATACTTAAAGCACGTTTTGAGAACGTGAAAGCTGGTTCAACCCCACCCATAACTTCCACTACAACCCCAATTTCAGGGTCATTTAAAATTTCTTCAAAGTCCTTCGTAAGTATTTCTTCAACGGGATTACCCGGGAAATCTCTAAGGTCAAGAACTTTTTTCACCTTAATTTCCTCTCCTGCTTTGCTTTTTAATACCCCGCAGTTGGTCTTAATTACGTCATAAACTCCAGAACCTACTGTTCCGAAGCCTAATATTGCCACTCCTGTCATTTTGCTTCACTCCTACGTTTTTATTCTCTTGCTATAATCTTAAATGTCTGAACTCCATGCAACTTTTCCAGTTCTTCAACAAGACTTCCCAAATCTTTATCCATTGCATCAGTTTCAATTGAAATCGTAACCATAGCTATACCATTAATAGGTATATTCTGGTTTATTGTAAGAATATTTGCGCCAGCCGAAGCTACGCCGTTTAATACACAGGATAAAACACCCTTTGTGTCATCCAGATTAGCGGCAAAAGTGACTGTTTTCCCTCTTGTATTTTCATATAATGGAAAAACCGCATCTCTATATTTATAGAATGCACTTCTGCTTATACCAACCTTACTAACAGCTTCCTGAACAGTTTTTTCTCTGCCGCTTTCCAGCAAATTTTTAACATCCATAACCTTTAAAAAAATCTCTGGAAGCACACTTTTATCGATGATATAAAAATTTTTATCTTCTCTCATGCTTGTCCTCCGGTTTCCCATACGAAAACATTTGTTTTCACACTGTAGACTATACCACGAATTAACTACAATTTCAAGTACTGCTTAACTTACTCCACTGAATTTCTTTAAAACCTACTAAAACTGTATTTTCCCCAACTATAAGTGGTCTTTTTACTAACATGCCATTACTTGCAAGCAATGAAAGCTGTTCATCATAGGTCATCTCAATAAGCTTATCCTTAAGGCCCATAGATTTATACATTAATCCACTTGTGTTGAAAAATTTCTTTATTGGCATTCCACTTTTTTCTATCCAATTTTTCAATTCATCAGCTTTTGGATTGTTTTCAACAATGTGTCGGTCTGTATATTCAATTTTATGTTCATCAAGCCATTTTTTAGCTTTTTGACAGGTTGAACATTTAGGATATTCCAAAAATAAGTACATACTATTCCTCCTTTGCTAATATGCTTGTTGTTACAATAACAACTTTTTTCTGTTGCTTTGTTACTTAAACCCTTAATTAAAATCTAACTTACAAATAAATTTATACCCAACTTTTTCGTAAGGCTTTTTTTCGCTTTTAACGGTTATTATACCATAAAAAAAGGATACAGACTATAAGTCTGTATCCTAAAATTTGATTTTTTTATTTATTTATTGAACAAGTCCCATCATTCTTGGGATACCCATTGAAATTGGTTCAATATAAGTAATCATTAACAACGCAATGATATTGGCAATAAGTAACCACACAACTGCTTTTGTAATCTGCTCAATAGAAATCTTAGCAATACCACAGGCAACAAAAAGGTTAACACCAAGTGGAGGTGTTGACATACCAATTGCAAGGTTAACAACCATTATAATACCAAAGTGAACTGGATTTACACCAAGCTGTGTTACAATAGGAAGGAAGATTGGTGTAAGAATAATAATCGCAGCAGTTGTTTCCATAAGACAACCAACAATAAGAAGCATAATGTTGATAAGAAGAAGAATCATAATTCTGCTGTCTGAAAGTGAAATCATAGCTGTAGCAATAACGTCAGGAATTCTTTCGGAAGTAAGAATCCAACCAAAGCCTGAAGCTGAAGCAATAATCATCATAACCATAGCTGTACTTTTGCCAGCTGCCATAAAGAGCTCTGGAATCTTTCTTACATCCATTTCTCTGTAGATAACTATACCTACAAGGAAACCATAAATAACTGAAACCGCAGCAGCTTCGGTAGGTGTAAATACACCGCCATAAATACCACCAAGAATAATAACTGGCATTAAAAGAGCAAAGAAAGCATCTTTAAACTTAACAATTATATTTTTAACTGAGAATTTTGGTTTGTTTACTAATCCGTAACCATTCTTTTTAGCTGTAACATAGCAAACAATCATAAGTGCAAGGCCTACTAAGAAACCTGGTCCGAAACCTGCGGCAAACAATGTTGAAATTGAAACAGAACCAACTACACCGTAGTTAACCATTGGGATTGATGGAGGAATGATAACACCGATTGCACCTGCAACAGCCATAACCGCAGCAGAGAAAGCTTTATCATAACCTTCTTTTTCCATTGAAGGAATAAGGATACCACCAATAGCGGCAACAGTAGCAGGGCCCGAACCTGAAATGGCAGCAAAGAACATACATGTTAATACCGCTGCCATTGCAAGACCGCCTGTTAAGCTGCCTAAAATAGCGTTACAAAAATCAATAAGTCTTCTTGAGATACCACCTGTTTCCATCAGATTACCTGCAATCATAAAAAGTGGAACTGCAAGAATTGGGAAAGAGTCAACAGATGTAAACATTCTCTGTACAACAACTATAAGTGGTGTGCTGCTACCTAATGTAAGTGCTATAAAGCTTGATAAACATAATACTGCCCATATAGGGAAACCTAAAACGGCTGTAATTGCGAAGGTAATAAATAAATAACTAGCCATTATTCAGCAACCTCCTTTACTTCTGTTTTATTAAAGTTTTTAATTGAAAAAATAATTTCCTCTATAAATCTGATGATAAAGAAAATCATACCTACAGGGATAGCTGCATACATATAACCCATAGGTATACGCATTGCAGGTGAAAGCTGACCCTTTGAAAGCTGAGTCTGCACAATTGCAAAACCATATTTTGCAATGACTGCACAAAGAACGATACTTGCAAGCATAATAAAAATAGCAAGTACTTTCTGAACTTTCTTTGGAAGTAACATTGCAAACGCCTCTACACCGATATGAGCACCACGTCTAACACCATAAGCGCCGCCTAAAAAAGCTGTCCATACAAGAAGATATCTTGATAATTCCTCTGACCAAGGTAATGAAGATTTAACTACGAATCTGAATACTACCTGAATAAATACAACTATTGACATTGCAGCCAATGTAAGAATACAGCAGTATCCTTCAAAATTGTCTAAAAATTCTTTTAATTTATTGTTCAAAATTGCCCCTCCTGACTCTATTTCATACAAATACTGTATACATACAAATACGAATAAGCCTATTAAAATTAAATTATGATTTCGAAATATCTCTGGTGATATAATTTGTTAAGCTTGCATCATAGTTTAACCCGCCATATCATTGGCATGTAATCCTTAAAATCGCTCTATGATGTGTAATAGTTAATAAAAATGCAAATTAAATTTCAGTGAAAATTTACTCAAAAACTGCCTGATCGAGAGCAATGCCCATCAGGCAGTTTTAATTACATAAAATCGTTCAAATCATACAATTTCGCTTAAAAACCCGAACTTTTTTACTTGTAATCTAATTATTTGTTTGCTGCAATAACTTCCTGAACACTAGCATAGATCTCAGGTGAAACGAAACCAGCGCCTTCTTTTACATATGTTTCGTAAATTGAAGCTGTAGCATCCTGGAATGGTTTCT
>JBFWMT010000086.1:0-5660 GCA_050251415.1 Anaerotignaceae bacterium
TTGATAATAACTTCCATAGTTGTGTTTTCTTAATTGGAATTTTTAATTATTTTGTCATCAACATCTGTAAAATTTTGTATATAAGTAACCTCGTAGCCCTTGTATTCCATGTAACGGCGCACCGTATCAAATGTTACGTAAGGCCTTGCATTGCCAATGTGTATATAGTTATAAACAGTTGGACCACAAACATACATTTTAACTTTTCCTTCTTCAATTGGCACAAACTCTTCTTTTTTTCTTGTAAGTGTATTATACAGCTTCATTGTAATCTCCCCTTATATTTTATTTTTCACTCTCGTTTTTCAAAAGTAAGTTTTCTAAAACCTCAATTCTTTGTTGCAACTGATTAATTTCGTCTTCAACAATATCAGGAACTTTAAGCTGGTCAAGAGTGTCAGATGGATGTGCCTCTTGGGTATTTTTATCTTTGCTGCTCCATTTGGCAGGCACACCAACTGCGGTTACATCATCCGGCACATCTCTAAGTACAACCGAACCGCTTCCAATACGTACATTGTTGCCAACGTTTATTGGTCCAAGTACCTTAACACCGCTGCCAATAAGTACATTGTTACCAATGGTAGGATGGCGTTTTCCACTGTCTTTGCCTGTTCCTCCAAGGGTTACACCTTGATAAATAAGCACGTTATCACCAATTTCACAGGTTTCTCCTATTACAACTCCCATGCCATGGTCTATAAAAAAACCTTTGCCTATTTTTGCACCAGGATGAATTTCTATTCCTGTGAGAAGTCTTGAAAATTGAGATATAAACCTAGCTAGAAAAAACCATTTTTTCTTATAGAAAAAGTGTGCAAAGCGGTGGTTTACATTGGCCCAAAACCCTGGGTAAAGTATAACCTCTATACTGCTTTTTATTGCAGGGTCTTTTTCCTTAATTACTTTAATTTCATTGCTTAAAAATGACACCGTTAAACTCCTCCATACATTATTTTTTATAAACATACAAAAAGCTTCGTCTTTGACATACATCAGAGACGAAGCTGCAAACTCCGTGGTTCCACTCTTATTGGGACAATCATCCCCTCTTTAAGATACCGTAACGTGGTGTACGTATTGGGCTAAACCTTTTAAAGGATTCACCCAATCAGCTCAGGAATGCACTTCGCAAACATTCACCTTAAACCGCTTGCACCCAAGTAAAAATCTACTAGGCGGTTCTCTCTGTCAGGTTTGTGGTTTACTACTCTTTCCGTCACAGCTTTTATTTTTTATTTTCAATAAGACAAATAGAAGTTGCTGAAATACCCTCTCCACTACCAGTAAAACCAAGTCCTTCTTCAGTCGTAGCCTTAATATTTATCTGATCTATATCTATGCCAAGTGCCACCGAAATGTTACATCGCATATCATAAATATAAGGTAACATTTTTGGTTTTTGAGCAATTATAGTCGTATCAATATTTATTATACTATATCCTTTGCCATCAAGCAAGTAAAAAACTTCTTTTAAAAGCTTAATACTTGAAATTCCTTTGAATTTCTCGTCTGTGTCAGGAAAATGCTTTCCAATGTCGCCCAAAGCTGCCGCTCCTAGCAGCGCATCCATAATTGAATGGGTAAGTACATCTGCATCAGAGTGCCCAAGCAAACCTTTCTCAAATGGAATATCCACCCCACCTATAATAAGTTTTCTATTTTCAACCAATTTATGTACATCATAGCCAGAGCCTATGCGCATAGTAACATTCCTCCCAATTTTATTTATAAAACAAAGGCATTTTAGATTTTACTCTAAAACGCCTTTGCATTTTTGACCTACAACTTCTTCCTTCGTAAAAACTTCAAATACCGCACATATTTTATCCGCAAAAGTAAGCACATACCCCTCTTTGTAGCGAGGAGGCACTAATGTGCATGGCCACATATGCTTTCTGATGCTATCTTCTTCTATTTTATTAATTTCGCATACTTTTTTGGCATTGTCAACCGCAATACGTGGATGCCACGCTGCATGGTTACTTCTTAAAAACTTTTTAACACGCCAGTCGTAAAAATAAAGGTCGTGCAATAAACCTGCCCTAGCAGCCGAACGATAATCCCAGCCCATTTTTAAGCACACAATGAAGCTGTAATAAGAAACATTAATGCTATGCTGTAGACGACTTGTGTGGTTGTGCTGTTCCCAATTATCAAGTTTTTTAATTTTCTCGCTGTCTATAATATCGCTTACACAATCAAAGTACAATCTGGCTTTATCATCAGATGCATTATGCAAATTAACTTTAGAACCAATAGCTCTCATCATATATCATATCCACCTTGTTTTAGTCAGATTTAAGTAACAAAGAGAGTATAACATATAGTTAACATAAAATAAATAGTTTTTTTAAACCTTAATAATTTTTTTTATATTTTTACAATTTATTTACATTTCTTTAGAATAATTCGTTAAGCTAATTACTGCTTACCCCTTAGGCTTTGGGTTAAATAATAGTGCGGCTAAAAATGCAAACATTACCGCCACACTTATTCCTCCCGAAGAAGCCTTTAATCCTCCGGTAAATATGCCAAGGAAGCCTATTTTGTCTATCTCTTCCTTAACCCCTTCGCTAAGCACATACCCAAACCCAGTAAGCGGTACTGTTGCCCCAGCACCACCAAATTCTACTATGCTTTTATACAACCCAAGTCCGCCTAAAATACAGCCTAAGCATACATATATTACCAATATTCTTCCCGATGTAAGCTTTGTTTTATCTACTAATATTTGGCCTATTAGGCATATGATTCCGCCTACAAAAAAAGCTTTAAAATAATCCATTTTTTCACTCCATCTCTATAGCTACTGCATGGGCAATTGCTGGTATTGCCTCACCTTGCTGGCTACTAGTAGTGCTCATTAGTGCGCCCGTAGGCACAAGCAACATTTTCTTTATTTTTCCATGATTAATAAGTGTATTGTAATATCCACAAAATGTTGCCGCCGCACATCCGCAACCACTTCCTCCACTATGGGTATCCTGTTTCTCCCTATCAAATATTTCTATTCCGCAATCCGTAAGGTTTTCATCTAAAATATAGCCCTCATCCCTCAAAAGTTTTCTTAAAATGGTTCTGCCGATGTACCCCAAATCTCCCGTTGCTATAACATCATAATATTCAGGGTTCCGTCCTGTATCCTGTAAATGTGCGGCTATTACCTGACACGCCGCTGGTGCCATTGCCGCACCCATATTTGCTGCATCCTTAATCCCCATATCCACAATTTTGCCTGTAGTTACATGGGTTATTTTTGGACCGCACCCATCCTTGCCAATCACAACCGCTCCGTTTCCTGTTACAGTCCACGTAGCCGATGGAGGCCGTTGCGTACCCATTTCCAAAGGAAACCGAAACTGTTTTTCCGCAGAACAAAAGTGACTGCCTGCTCCGCAAAGCACATTTGTTGCAAATCCTCCATCCACAGCCATTGCACCAAGGCTCATGGACTCACCCATAGTGGAACATGCACCAAAAAGCCCAAAAAACGGAATTTTAAAATCCTTTAATCCAAATGTTGAACCACAGCATTGGTTAAGCAAATCTCCTGAAAAAACATAGTCAATATCCTTTGTTTTAATTGATGCTTTGTTTATTGCCAAAGCCATTGTTTCACGAACAAACTTGCTTTCTGCTTTCTCCCAACTATCCTCGCCCCAGTTTGCGTCATCAATAACCTTGTCGAAAAAATTTACCAATGGGCCCTCGCCCTCTTTTTTACCAACAATGGCAGCCGCCGAAACGATAATAGGAGGATTTGCAAACCTAATTGTCTGATTTCCAATTTTTTTACTCATTACATCCCCTTCTCTATAAAAAAATATATAAATCCAACTACCATTGATGTTACAAGCCCGTACACAATTACAGGCCCTGCCACAGTAAACATTTTTGCTGCCAAACCAAATATCCAACCTTCTTTTTTAAACTCAATTGCCGGCGAAACCATTGAGTTAGCAAAACCTGTTATTGGTACAAATGTACCTGCGCCACTGAACTTACCTAACTTGCTGAAAAGCCCAAGCCCCGTAAGAAGTGCTGTTATACCAATAAGTACAATATTTACCAATAAAGACACTTCATCTTTTGTAAAATCGTAGTTAGAAAAAAACTTGTTCATCGCTTCACCTGCCGTGCAAATTAATCCACCAACTACAAAGGCTTTAATGCAGTTGGTAAGTAATTTGCTGTTTGGTGAAACCATATCAACCATTTTGCTGTATTCCTGTTTACTTTCATTATTTTCTTCCATGTCTATCCTCCGTTAATAAAATTTAGGCAAAACAAAATATGCCAGTGCACCAAATACTTTCCCCAATGCCAGTGCCAATACAAAAACTGAAAGTCCCTTTGTAAGCCTTGCCCTTCGCATAAAAATAGGTACTACATCAATAATTTCAGCCAGAGAAACTGCAAGACTTCCAACAAATACCCCAACAGCAAGTGAAATTATTGCTGGTAGAAAAACTCCAATTCGGAATTTATAGTCAATAAACAATTCTAAGCAACCTAAAATTCCTCCTAAAATTATCGCATCTTCATATAACATAATTTTATCTTGTGTTCCCGTTTTTTGAGCAAACCTTGGCACAATGCCAATTATTGCAATAAAAGAGAATATGCCACCAGCTACTATTACCCCAGAAGAAAAACCTATAATTGCAAGAGCAATATTTTTAATCATTACCATTAACCTTTGCCCTCCCTGTTTTTTCCAAGGGTTTCAACCTCATTTCTTATAACCTCATCCTCGTAAGTAGTCATCTCCACCTCTATTGGGGTTGGGTCCATTGTAATTTTTAGTTTAGAAAAATGATTAAAGAACACAATTATACCAACAGCCAATCCTATGGAGTATGGAATTTCCAAAATATATGGTTCGTCGTTTTCAATTCCGAAAAACGTGTAGTAATAACCTTCCATGATTTGGGGTATTTCTCCATCAGAATGAAAGCTCATAATTGCCGTTGACGCACCAAAAAACAAAATTACAACAATAGTAAGTATTTTAAAACCCATCCATAACTTATTTTCTTTGCGTGGATTTGGCTCAAACTCAATAACCACATCTGTTTCTCCCATATTTACAACGGTTGCCTTAGGCTCTATATTTGTAATCGCCTTCACTATGTCCATAATGGAAACCAGATAATTATTTCTTTTGTCTCCATTAATTTTCAGCACAACAACATTCTTTATTGTTTCACTATTAAAATCGGCACAATATACCTCCGCTACATCTTTAAGATAAATAATCTTTTTAATTTCCGCCTTATATTTTTTTACAGGCTTAATATAAATATCCATTCTCTTCACCTCTGCAAGTCTATTATTTTCACATTTGGTAAAAAAAATACAAAAAATAGGCTATATAATAAATTCTAAGATAAAATATTCCTCTTAGAATTTATTATATAGCCTTTACGCTTAAGCTTATTTATCTGTTTGTTCCTCTAAGTTCCTGTCTATTCTCGTAAATAACATCCAAACTGTGGCTGAAAAAATCATCAATATTAATGCTTTCACGACGCAAATTTTCCATCATTTCTTTCAGTCTACTCTCTGCCATAGCCAGCACCTCATCTGCATACTCAGTAGCACCAATACGCATTTCCTTGGCACTTTTCCTGCTTTTTTCAATTATATCTGCACTT
>JBFWMT010000087.1:0-5400 GCA_050251415.1 Anaerotignaceae bacterium
GAAACTACCTTAATAATAGTAATATTACTGATGGTGGTTGGACTACCGTGGATACAGTTACTGATAGTTTAAATGCAACAATAAGCTATAAAAACTTCTATACATATTCAAAGCCCAACGAAATTGGCAAAGAGGCGGCATTAGCGGAATGGTTTGCGGCGATTTTTGCAAAAACAGCAAACAGCAGCTTAGCCGAGGGTATAACCGTATACTTTCAAACGAATGGAAGCAGCAACAGGGCGATTATAATGATTAACAAGCCTATTATACCTTATGCATCTGTATTAGACGACGGTAAATCTGTAAACGAGCGTGGTGCATTTACGGCAGAGCAAGTGAATTTTGCATTGAAAAATGGTTTTGGTCTGCCTGTAAAAGACAGTGTTAACTATGGTTTATACATGGGATATTCCACAAAGCATAATCAGTCTTCGCCATGTACATATTTAAGCTATACAGGCACTGGTTTTAATGCATATCCACTTATTTTTGCCCAAGACAAATTTTATGCGTTTGAGGGAAATAATAAAAGCACGCCAGCCTATAACCTTAACGGATATTTTGGTGCAAAGGAGTGGACATCGATATCAGCAGGGGATTCTTCAAAGTTGGTTTCAAAACTTAGCCAAAAGGGCATTTATATTAAAAAAAAATAAACACATTTAAAATGGCCTTAAGGAGATTGATTCCCGTAGGGCTGTTTTAGTTTGAATAAAATTTACGTATTTGCTTACTTTAAAGTCTTATTGTTAAGAAAAAAGTAATAATTAATTAATAGTTTTACGATGGATAAAGGCTGTGGGGTATGCTAAGATTAACGTTAGGTTAAAATTTTTATGAAATAAAATGTAAAATTAGGAATATTTTGAGAGAAATATACCGGCAAAACTAAAATATTGGGAGGGATATGCGTGTGCCTGAAGAAATTATAAAGCTTAAAAAGGTACGTAAGATTTACCGAATGGGTGATGAAAAAATTGCTGCAGTTAACAACATCTCACTTAATTTTAATAGGGGAGAAATATGTTGTTTGCTAGGAACATCAGGGTCAGGCAAAAGTACATTGCTAAACCTTATTTCGGGGTTAGAGAAGCCCACAAAGGGCGAAATAATAATACATAACAAGCATGTAGAACGAATGAATGAGGACCAATTGGCACGGTTCAGACAAAAGTATATTGGGTTTGTTTTTCAGAGCTATAACCTCTTGGGAACACTTACGGCACTGGAAAACGTAACTCTTCCGCTTATATTTAACCAAGTTTCTAAAAAGGAACGAAAAGATAGGGCTTTGGAAATGCTTAAGGCTGTTGGCCTGGAAGACAGGGCGAATCACAAGCCATCGGAGCTTAGTGGCGGACAACAGCAAAGGGTTTCTATTGCAAGAGCATTTGTAAATAACCCGCAAGTTGTGTTTGCTGATGAGCCCACGGGCAACCTTGACACAAAAACCACTTATCTTATGATGGACTTAATGATGAGGTTGGCAGAAACTAACAAACAAACAATGGTAATTGTTACACATGACCTTGAGATTTCTGTTTATGCAGACAGAGTTATCCATTTAATGGATGGACGGGTAGATAATATAAAGCAAAATAAAAATAAAATAACATCAAGTGCGCAGTTAATAAAGGATGGAGGCATTATAAATGAAAAAGAAGCTTAAGGCTTTGATAATGATATTGTTGATGGTACAAATGGTTTTTGGTAGTGCATTGGCGGCATATGGGGCAGATGACGATGATGATACCGATATAGCAGGAGCACCCCAGGTTTTGGTAGTGAATGGACCTATTTTTGATGTAACAGCAGGTGAAGAAAATGAAGTGACCATTTCAGTAAAAAATCTTAGTTCTTATATAGCCAAAAGCGTTATTGTTATGCCACAGATTGCAGTGGTTGATGGAAATCCACTGGACATTTCAATAAAGGGAACCTCCAATAATTTATCGGCTATTTCTCCAAACGCTGGAAAAAATCTAACTTTTTTGGTTGGTGTTGATAAGGCGGCATCGGCAAAAACCTATGCTGTGGATGTGCGGTTTAACTTTTATAATACGGATGGTGTCAATTACGAAACAAAATCTACAATATATTTTAAGGTTAAAGGGGTAACCACAGAAAACAACATTTTTTTTGAAGGCTTTACAGTTGAACCCGATACCTTAGAGGTTGGAGGAACGGGGAAAATTGGTGTAACTATTAAAAACAGAGGCCCATTAAGTATGTATGGAGTGGAAATTTCCCTTGATGGACTTGACCCTACACTTATTAGCGCAAAGGGTGTAAGCAGCAAGAAGATAGCTAATATTATGGCAGGCACAAAAGAAAGTTTTACTTTTGATATAGCTTCAAACTCATCAATGACTTCAGGCAACTATCCAGTTACATTTAAGGTTACCTGTAAGGACGAAAATGGAACGGCATATACCTATGAGCAGAAATATTATGTTGTAGTTGGCGGCAGTTCCAGTGGCAAAAAAAGTGAATTAGCAATAAAAAATTTAGTAGAACCAAGTGGGGTTTATGGCGTAAACCAGAATTTTGAAATTAAATTTGATGTTGCCAATAACGGCACAGCAGAGGCAACAAATGTTAAAGTAACTGCAAGCGAATATGGTGAGGGCGCTAATATTGTTCCTAAAACCTCCAGTGTTATTTCTGTAGAAAAGCTTGCAGCAGGTGCAAGTAAGCCAATGAGCTTTACCTTTGCAGCAACTGGAAGTGCATCAACAAGAAATTATACCGTTGAACTGAAGGTGGAATATGAACAAAACGGCAAAGCGGTTTCGTTTAGCCAATATGCAGGCGCAAATGTGTCAAACCCAGAGAATGACAAGGATGAGGACAAAACGGAAAGTAAGCCTAAAATTATTGTAAGTGAGTACACAAGTGACCCAATTATTGTTATGGCAGGAGAAGAGTTTGACCTTACAATGACTTTTTTGAATACACATGCACAAAAGGCAGTTAAAAATGTAAAGATGTACCTTACCATGGCAGAAGAAACCTCTGCTGAAAGCACAAAAACAGGCAATATTTTTACGCCTGTAGACAGCAGTAATACTTTCTACTTTGACTCTATACCTGCAAAAGGAACCGTGGAAAAGAAGTTGAGGCTTTATGTTGTGCCTGATGCACAGCCTAAAACATATACAATAACAGTTAATTTTGAATACGAGGATGAAAGCGCAAAGGAATATACATCAACAGAATTGCTTGGTGTTAATGTTAAGCAGTCAACTAAGGTTGAAACAAGTGAAATTGTTATACCAGAAACTTCAGAAGTATATATGCCCATAAGCGTTTATTTTGATATTTTTAATACAGGTAAGGTGGCCTTAAGCAACCTTAAGGTTACACTTGAAGGGGACATTGACACAACATCAAAAAGCACATACATAGGCAACTGTGCATCTGGTGAAAGCGGATATTATGAGGGAAACTTTTCGGTAATTAACGAGGGTGAGAATAACGTAAAGCTTACAATATCTTATGATGATGCAAGCGGAGAAAAGGTTGAAGAAGTGCACGAATATACAATAATTGGTTCTGCACCAATGCCTATGGAAGAAGGGATGGAAGGCGAAATGGACGAAGATGCTTCTACCCAAGGTGGAACTCTTGGTGCTGGTAAAATAATTGCCATTGTTTGTGGTGTTATTTTTATTATTGTTATTGCTGTAGTTGTGCTTAAAAAGAAGAAAGCAAAAAAAGAAGCAAAATTTATTGAAGCAGATTTAGATGATGATACAGACAATATATTGGAGGTTATAGAGGAAGGAAAGGATCACAATGAGCAGCTTTGATATGATAAGCATGGCCATAAGAAACCTTTGGAAACGTAAGCTGAGAACCTTTCTTACGGTACTTGGTGTTGTTATAGGTACTGCCTCCATTGTTGTTATGATATCTGTTGGTATTGGCATGAATGAAGGATATAAACAGCAGCTTTCCGAAATGGGGAGCCTTAATGTAATAACTGTTAACACTCCCTGGGAAGGCGACACCGAGAGCAAAAATAAAAATGCTGTGCTGGATACCAAAACTATTGAAAGTATACGAAATATACCAGGAGTTGAAATTGTTACCCCAGTTTTGGATGATTGGCTTATGCTTGTAGATGGAAGATATGTTACAGATATAAGTGTTACTGGAATTCTTCCAGAGGCAATGGAGGCGATGGGTTACAAGCTATCTAGCGGACGTTGCCTGCAAGAAGGTGACGGAATGCATATGGTTCTGGGCGGAGATGTTACATCAAATTTCTACAATCCTAAGCAAAGCTGGCAGTACAGGTATAATGGGACAAATAGCATAGAAGTAAATGTTGAGGAAGATAAATTTCAGATTACATACGATGGATCTTATGGTGATAGCGGTGCAGATAAAAGCATAAAAGCAAAAAAAATAAATATTGTGGGCGTTTTAGACCCTATGGGCAACGACAGCTGGAGTTGTGTTATGCCTATTAACGAACTTCAAAAAATAAAAGACGAACGGGATAAGAAAGAAAAGTCAAGTGGAATATCAAGAGGTGGAAGTTCAACAAAAAAAGGAACGTACGAAACCGTTAAACTTAGAGTGACTGAACTTAAAAATGTTTCGGTTGTTCAGGATCAAATTAAGGAAATGGGTTTTGAAACATACAGCCTTATGGAGTCACTTAACGCTATGCAGGAAACATCCAAAATGCTTCAGCTTGTGCTAGGGGCAATAGGTGCTATTTCCCTATTGGTTGCTGCCATTGGCATTACAAACACAATGGTTATGAGTATTTATGAAAGAACCAGAGAAATTGGTGTAATGAAGGTGATTGGTGCAACACTGCCAGATATAAAAAGACTCTTTCTTGCAGAGGCAGCATTTATTGGATTTTTAGGCGGTATGTCAGGCGTTGTATTAAGTTTTATTGCGTCTAAAATAGTTAATTTTGTTGGTGCAAATTTTGGGCAAAGTTCAAATTTAAGCCTTATACCACCATGGCTTGCAATACTTGGCATTGTTTTTGCAACTATAATAGGTGTACTTGCGGGATATTTTCCTGCAAGGCGTGCAATGAGCCTTAGTGCTTTATCTGCTATACGAACGGAATAGATATTGGGGCTGTTACGGATTATACGTGACAGCCCTATATTTGTTGATTTGGCAAGAAGAGAAAGGGAAAACGTGTAGAGAAGTAAGTGGAATTGACCACCACAAGTGGACTTTTGTGCTTGAAATCCAAATGTGTTTGGTATATAATCAACTGTGTTTAATACATACACATATAAAGTCCAGCGGTGTGATGTCAAGTAGTGATAAGTGAAAACATCGATATATTTTGGCTACTTATAAAAAGACAAAAAACACCTACCTAAGCCCTGTCGACCAAGTTTTAAAAAATGAGCAGGGCAG
>JBFWMT010000088.1:0-4949 GCA_050251415.1 Anaerotignaceae bacterium
TAAATTTACTGATTACAAGGTCTAGTGCGGCATCACCTAAAAACTCAAGGCGTTCATTATAATCAAACTTGCCAAGCTTGTGCTCATTTGCATAGGAGCTGTGGGTAAAGGCTAACAACAAGGTATCCTTGTTTTTAAATGAATATTTAATTTTTTCTTCAAATTCAGTTAAATTTATTTTGTTCATCAAATTTACTCCACTACTGCCTTAACGTAATCAATGGCATCTCCAACTGTTTTAATTTTTTCTACGTCTTCATTTTCGAATTCAATGTTGAATTCTTCTTCAAGCGCAGAAATAATCTGGAACAAATCAAGAGAATCAGCTCCCAAATCAGAGAATACTGTATCCTCAGCAATTTCAGTTTCTGCTATTCCCAGCTGCTCCGCAATAATTGCAATGACCTGTGACTTATCCATAAAACCATTACCTCCACAAAATTTTATAATATTATTACTAATACATTATAGCTTCTCTTGTATTTTTAATACAATATCATTTTCAACAAAAATTTCACATTGTTTTATAGCATTTTTTATTCCTTTTGCCTTAGAACTGCCGTGAGCTTTAACTACCAGTGCTTTTAAGCCTAAAAATGGTGCTCCGCCCACTTCTTCTGAATCGAAACGCTTTTTAATATTTTTAAAAGGCTTTTTAAGGGTAGCCGCTGCCAGCTTATAAGCCCCTTGGGTAATTTCTTCTTTAATTATGCCCAAAAGTGCTAAACTAAGTCCTTCGGAAAGCTTTAAAATAGTGTTGCCAACAAAACCGTCGCACACAACTACATCAGCCCCACCAAAGGGTATTTCTCTTGCTTCAATATTGCCTGTAAAATTTATCCCTTCAACCTCTTCCAAAAGCTCATGGGCTTCTTTAACAAGGGCATTCCCTTTTTCTTTTTCGGCCCCAATGTTTGCAATAGCAACCTTAGGGTTTTTTATTCCCATTACATTTTCAACATAAACTGAAGCCATTTTTGCAAATTGAACCAAATAGTTTGCCTTACAATCTACATTTGCACCGCTGTCCAACAAAAATGTAAAGCCTGTAGTTGTTGGCAGACATGTGCCAAGAGCAGGTCTTTCAATGCCTTTAATTCGTCCTATAATAACCGTTGCACCAGTTAAAAGTGCACCCGTGCTTCCAGCAGACACAAATGCCGCTGCCTTGCCGTCTTTAACAAGGTTAAGCCCAACTACCATAGATGAGTCTTTTTTTCGGCGTATTGCTGTTGTTGGAACTTCGTCTGTACTTATAATTTCTGTGGCGTTAACCACTTCAATTTTTCCTTTGTCGTATGTGTACTTCCTCAATTCTTCTTCAATGGTTTGTTCAATGCCAACCAACACAATGTTTGCACCAAATTCATTAACAGCCTCTACTGCACCCTTAATTATTTCGTGTGGGGCATTATCCCCTCCCATTGCATCCACAGCAATCTTAATTTTTTCCACTTTTTATCAGTCCCCTCTGGTTGTACATTCAGTGGTTCCCTATCTTTTTTCTATCCATAAATAGCAGAAAAGACAGCTTTGTGGGCTGTCTTTTCCTTAATCGCAACCACAGACATACGTCTGCCGTCTAAATTATTTTACGTCTAAAACTACCTTTTTGTTGTAAGAACCACAAGCTTTACATACCTTATGAGATACCATCAACTCTCCACATTTGCTGCAAGCAACTAATGTAGGAGTAGCAATTTTCCAGCTCTGTGCCTTTCTTTTGTCTCTTTTAGACTTTGACACTCTTCCTTTTGGTACAGCCATTTCTACACCTCCTCATCCAATTTAAAAAGAGAACGTAAACTTTCGAATCTTGGATCTATATAAGTGGTATCGCATCCGCAATCCCCTTCATTCAAATCCTTACCGCAAATTGGACAAAGACCCTTACAGTCCTCATCACAAACAACCTTCATAGGTAGGCTGATTAATATGCTTCGACCAACTACTGACGTTAAATCAATAGTATCGCCCAAAAAAGTTTCTGCCTCTTCTTTGCCTGTATTAGAAAAATTTTCTTTTATCCCGAATTTAACTTCAAGTTTCACAGGTTTAAGGCAACGACTACAGTTCATAGAAACCGCAGTGCTTCCAATTGCTTCAACAAGAAATTCTCCTTCGAAATTAGTAACTGTTCCTTCAACCTTTACAGGCGACAGAAACTCACAGACATCTGGATAGTTTTCAACATCTGCAATATTTTTTTCAATTTCAAAGACAAGGCTTGCACCACTAACCTTTAAAATTTTTGAGATATCTACATTCATCTAATCACTCCCACAGTCATACCTATAGTATTATACATACACGTTCTTTATTTGTCAATTATTTATTGCCTTTTATTTTTTAATTGCAAACAAGCTCTTTTGTATCTCTTGCAATCATAAGCTCTTCGTTTGTTGGAATAACAAAAACCTGTACTCTTGACTGTTTTGTTGTTATTTCAATAGCTTGACCTCTTAAGCTGTTTTTGTAGCTGTCAAGGTGAATACCAAGATATCTTAAGTAATCACAAACTACCTGACGTGTAATAGCCCCATTTTCACCAAGACCTGCTGTAAATACAATCGCATCTACACCCTTCATTGTTGAAACATACTCGCCTATTGTTTTTGCAACTCTATATGCAAATGTATCAAGGGCAACAGCCGCTCTTTCATTTCCTTCGCTCTCAGCATTTTCAATATCTCTAAAGTCGCTAGATATACCTGAAATACCAAGTACGCCAGACTCTTTGTTAAGAATTGTATCCATTTCTGCTGGTGAAAGATTTTCTTTTTGCATTAAGTAAAGAACTACAGCAGGGTCAACACTGCCACTTCTTGTACCCATAGCAATACCATCAAGTGGTGTAAAGCCCATTGATGTATCAACAGAAACACCGTTTCTTACTGCACAGATACTGCCACCGTTACCAAGGTGGCATGTGATAATTTTAAGTTCTTCAATAGGAGTGTCCATCATATCAGCGCATACCTGTGAAACATATTTGTGGCTTGTTCCGTGGAAACCATATTTTCTAATTTTATATTTCTCGTAGTATTTGTAAGGAATAGCGTAAAGATAAGCTTTTTCAGGCATTGTCTGATGGAAAGCTGTATCAAACACTCCAACCTGAGGTACGCCTGGCATAAGTTTTTCGCAAGCGTTAATACCAATAAGGTTAGCTGGATTATGAAGTGGAGCAAGCTCTGAACACTTATCTAAAGCGTCTTTAACTTCTTCTGTAATAATAACTGATGATGAGAAGTATTCTCCTCCATGAACAACACGATGTCCAACCGCATTAATTTCAGTCATACTCTTAATTACGCCATGGTCTGCATCTAAAAGTGCGTCAATTACAGCTTTTACAGCAGCTGTGTGGTCTGGAAGTGGTGCTTCAGAAATAAATTTATCCTTGCCTGTAGGTTCATGCTTAAGCTTTCCGTCAATACCAATTCTTTCACAAAGACCTTTTGCAAGTACATTTTCTGTTTCACTGTCAATAAGCTGATACTTTAATGATGAGCTTCCGCAATTTAATACTAAAATATTCATTAAATTCTCTCCTTTTGTAATTCTTTTAATTTATTTAGTAATCTGTGCCTGCACTGCTGTCATAGCAACTACGCCAACAATGTCTTCTGCTGAACAGCCTCTTGAAAGGTCATTAACAGGCTTTGCAATACCTTGAAGAACAGGACCATAAGCTTGTGCGCCTGCAAATCTTTGTACAAGTTTGTAACCAATGTTACCTGCATCGATGTCTGGGAAAATAAGAACATTTGCTTTGCCTGCAACTTTGCTTTCTGGTGCTTTTTGTGCACCAACCTTTGCAACAATTGCTGCATCAAGCTGTAATTCCCCATCAAGCTTAATTTCAGGTGCTTTTGCCTTAGCAAGCTTTGTAGCCTCAACTACCTTGTCTACATCTGCATGTTTAGCACTGCCCATTGTAGAATGGCTGAGCATAGCAACTCTTGCCTCTCCGCCAACAAATGCCTCATATGATTTAGCTGAGTCAACTGCAATAGCAGCAAGCTCTGCGGAGTTAGGGTTCTGGTTTAAAGCACAGTCAGCGAAAAGTAATACGCCGTTATCACCATATGTTTCATCCTTGCAAACCATAATGAAGAATGAAGAAACAAGCTCTGTCCCTGGTTTTGTTTTAAGAATCTGAAGAGCAGGTCTTAAAGTATCCGCTGTAGAATGAACAGCGCCAGAAACCATACCGTCAGCCTCTCCCATTTTTACAAGCATAACACCAAATGTCATTGGGTCAAGCAATGCTTTTAAAGCTTGATCAGGTGTTACACCCTTGCTTTTTCTAAGTTCGCAGAACATTTCTACAAAAGAATCCATCTTTTCGTAGTTTGCAGGGTCAATAAAAATTGCTTTTTCAATGTTAAGGCCTGTAGCCTTAGCTACGATTTCTTCTTTCTTACCAACAAGAACTATATTAGCAAGACCTTCTTCCAAAATTGCTGCTGTGGCTTTAAGGTTTCTTTCCTCGTAAGACTCCGGTAAAACGATAGTCTGTAAGTCACTTTTTGCTTTTTCTTTCATGATGCTTAAAAAATCCATTTGTAAAACCTCCTAAGTTTTAAAAAATTATCGTATTTCAAGCCTGCTCATGGTGTCCGCGGTAGAAAAACAAAAAACCGTTTTATATGAGCATGTACTAGGATTAATACACTATTTCTAATTATATACAATTAGCTTTAGGTATACAATAGTTTTACAAAATTTTCTGCATATTTTTTAATACATTTGCCAAAAATCTGCTATAATTATGCTAAAATACAATTTTTCGAGGTGAACTTATGAATACAGCAGGAATCGTTGCAGAATATAAACCATTCCATAACGGGCATAAATACCAGATTGAAGAAACCCTGCGCATTACAGGCTGTGACGATATTATTGTGGCTTTAAGCGGTAATTTTGTTCATCGTGGAGAGCCA
>JBFWMT010000089.1:0-4675 GCA_050251415.1 Anaerotignaceae bacterium
AATTTTGACAGATTGGATGGAAAAATTTGAGAATGTAGAGGTGATAATATGAAAATACCAACAACATTAAAGCACACGCCGGTAATAACAGTGGAAAATTATGAAAATGTAGACGGAAGACATGCCTATGATAGTGATGCAAAAGGGTTATCCCTTGGACTAGCTCAGTGGAATGACCGTGGCAATGTGGAGATATCTGCAAAAGTGTGGCGTTATACAGGTGAAAAATGGTCACGCCAAAGCGAAGAACTGCCTATGCACCGTGTGTTGGATTTAGCAATACTGGTGTGCAAGGCAAATCTTTATTTTAGAGATGCTTACCGTTATCCTAAGCTTTATAACGAAGAGAATACAGTTATAGACCGTGTTGGGCTACAAGGCGATGCAATGACAGTAGATGTGTGCACTGATAACGAAAAGATAGATGAGGATATTAAACTTTTTAACGATGTACTTAATAAAGATGGAGAACTTTTGGGAGAAAGATTGACTACTCTTGCAAAAATATTGAAGGAAATGGGATACAAATAACCTTAAATTTAATAATATCCTTACAAAAAGCTTGTATTTCTGATATAATAAAGAACATGGATAATTTAGGTTACTACCTAATTATCTAAGAAGGAAAGGAGTTTTTTATATGGATAAAATTATAATTACAATAGGTAGACAATATGGTAGTGGCGGTAAAGAAATAGGTGAAAAACTTGCTAAGGAATTCGGAATTCCATTTTACGATAAAGAATTACTTACAGAAGCGGCCAAAAAAAGCGGAATTTGCGAGGAAATGTTTGAAACCCATGATGAAAAGCCGACGAACAGCTTTTTATACTCATTGGTAGTGGGCAGTTATGCAAGCGGAACAACACCGATGAACCACAAATTGTTTTTAGCACAGTTTGAAACAATTAAGGAGATTGCGAGAAAAGGCAGTTGTGTTATATTAGGCCGCTGCGCTGACTATGCCTTAGAGGATAACCCAAACACAGTGAATGTGTTTATACATGCGGATATGCAAACGCGTATTGACAGAGGCATTAAATATTATGATTTGGATGCAAATAAGGCTGAGGATATAATTGCAAAAACAGACAAACAAAGAAGCAGTTACTACAATTTCTATTCTGGAAAAAAATGGGCTCAGGCAGACAGCTATGATTTCTCTATTAATAGTGGTAAGTTGGGCATAAATAATTCGGTTAAGCTTATTAAAGATTTTGTTGAAATGGCTAGCAAATAGTATAGACAAAACAAGAAAGACCTTAATGGCATTTTAAATAATGCCATTAAGGTCTTTTCATTTATTTTGGGTAATAAAGATTGATGCCGTTTTTTTCTTCTTTGTAAATTTTGTTTTCTGCGCGCAGATAGTCCAAATGGGCGATTGTTTCACCAACTGCAAACCATTTTTGGTGCATAGGGAATTCGTTCCAGTTACGTCCACGCATGGACCATTGCATTTTTCCTCCTATATCATATGCGTGAAGCCCAGGGCTTTCCTTAACAATATGCAGGCATTCGTCTAGACGTATTTGGTGGTGTTTTAAAATTTCCTCCACACGAACATAAAAATCCATATCATTTTTCCGGTGGGCCGGCAGAGCGGTGTCTATTTTGAAGTTTTTAATTTTTTCAAGACTCTCCATGTAGTTTAGCAGGGAGTTATCTACATAGTTCCAAAATGTGCTGTTTGGCGTAATGTCAAAAAGCACATGGTCACCTAAAAACATAAGTTTTTCCTTTTCAAGATAAAGGCACATATGCCCTGGTGTGTGCCCTGGTGTAAACACACAGGTAAACTCATAGTTGCCAATATAAATTTTGTCGCCGTCTTCCACAGTGATGGCATTAAAACTTTCGTCTGGAGCATATGCTCTTGCGGGATTTGTTTCGCGCAATACGGTAATACTATCCGCAGGAAAGCCTTCAGATACAAAAATAGTTTCAATAATATCCCAGTCGTCGCCCTTTATTGTGGTAACGAAGTAGTTATAATCAGCTGTGCTCATATATATTTTGCCATCATTGGGCATAATACTGCCAGCAAGGCCAACATGGTCGCTATGCAGGTGGGTAAGAAACATTTCGGTATTTGCCATATTAATGTCCAATTCTTTAAGACCAGACATCAATGCCTCGTAGCATTCCTTCATATTAAAACCTGTATCTATAATTAAATTTTTTTCAGGTGTTTTAACAACATAGCAGTTAAGGTTTTTAAGGGGGTTATTTGGCAGTGGCACATAGATTTTGTAAATATCAGGGTTAGAATAAATTTTTTCAGTCACTTTGGTTTCCTCCTTAGAAATAATATATTGTAACATTCTATCATTTTTTTGCAAAATATCAAGGGCAAGGTTTTGTATATGGAGTTAAAGCAAAATTGTAAAATGAAAAAAATGAGTATTTAAAACTAGGCGTGATTTTAATAATAGAAAATGAAAAGAAAATAGTTGAAACTATGTACTTTACTGTAGTATTGCTTTACTATGATGAAATGTTTAACAAATTTTTGTTGAAATTTAGCTAAAAATATGGTATTTTAGTACAATGCTGTTTTAACGTATTTATGCGATATTAAAACATTAGTACTACTTAATTTGGAAGGGGAATTATAATGTCACACAAACATGAACATCATCATCATAAACGGGGGGAATGGAGCAGTAGTTTAGGCTTTATTCTGGCTGCAGCAGGCTCGGCGGTTGGGCTGGGCAATATTTGGAAATTTCCAGGCAGGGCATATAACGGCGGCGGCGGAGCATTTTTGCTTGCTTATATTCTTATTGTAGTTTTCATTGGCTCGGTAGCTATGCTTTCAGAATTTGCAGTAGGACGTAACACAAACAGTAATGCAGTAGGGGCTTTTAATAAGCTTAACCCTAAGTGGAAGATAGCTGGTTGGCTTGGAATTATTACTGGTTTTATTGTTTCATGCTACTATATTCAGGTTGGCGGCTGGGTACTTAATTATGTAATTGCATACATTACAGAGCCATCAACAGTTTTTGCAGACCCGCTTAATTATTTTTACGGTGTTTTGGGCGCAAATGGCTTTCCAGTAATGGGTGCAATTGTATATCCAGCAATTTTTATAGGCATTTGTATGTTTGTGCTTTTTAAAGGCGTTTCAGGCGGTATAGAAAAGTTTAATAAAATTGCGATGCCTGGGCTTGTTTTTTTACTTCTGGTTCTTCTTGTAAGGTCAGTTACAATGCCAGGGGCTATGGAGGGTGTAAAATATCTTCTGCATGTGGACTTTAATTCAATTACATCGGGTACAATACTTTCGGCACTTGGTCAGGCATTTTACTCACTTTCCATCGGTCTTGCAATTATGGTTACTTATGGCTCTTATCTAAAAAAAGAAGAAAATCTTGTACGAAATGTAGGCTATATATGTTTCTTTGATACAATGATAGCACTTGTAGCTGGATTTATGATTATTCCAGCGGTATTTGCTACAGGTGTAGACCCTGGTATGGGCGGAGGTTTTGCTTTTGCATCTCTTGCAGGGGTATTTCAGCAGATGTCAGGCGGACCGTTTTTTGGTGCAATATTTTATTTGTTATTACTTTTTGCTGCACTTACATCTGAAATTTCTATTTTCGAGGGTACAATTGCTTTTGTAACCGAAGAATTTCATGTTAACAGAAAGAAAGCAATTATTGTTTTGGGTAGTGTGATGTTCGTAATTGGTATTTTTTATACTCTTTCACAACTTTATATGCCTATAAAGGGTGTTTGGTTTGACCTTGCAAACGGATTAATATTCCCAAGTTTTGGAGATTTTCTGGAATTCGTTACAGACAGACTTCTTATGCCATTTGGTGCGTTATTATTCTGTATTTTTGTTGGATGGGTTTGGAAGCCTGAAAATGCTATTAAGGAAGTTGAACAAAATGGTGCATATTCATTTAAGCTTGCAAAGGTATGGAGTATTATGGTTAAATTTGTTGTACCTGTAGCAATATTTCTTGTGCTTGTTTCTGGACTTGTGTTTGGTATGGCTATAAGCTAACGCTTGTTATGGTAATAGATATGAAAAAGGCAGAGGCATTAGCTTCTGCCTTTATTAGGAGGTAAAAAATGTTAACAATAGGGTGTCATTTATCTGTATCCAAGGGATTTTGTGCAATGGGAATGGCGGCGTTAAAGATTGATGCTAATACATTTCAGTTTTTTACACGTAATCCACGTGGAAGCAAGGCGAAGGATATAGATGAAAAGGATATAGCTGAATTTTTGATATTTGCAAGGGAGAATAATTTTGGCACACTGCTAGCACATGCGCCCTATACGCTGAATCCTTGTTCTAAAGAAGAACGGACACGTGAATTTGCATGGGAAACCATGGCAGATGACCTTAGACGAATGGAATATCTACCGAATAACATGTACAACTTTCACCCAGGAAGCCACGTAGGGCAAGGGGTTGACATTGGAATAAAGCAGATAACACAAATGCTTAATAGCATAATTACGCTACAGCAGAAAACTACTGTTTTGCTGGAAACAATGTCTGGTAAGGGCACAGAGGTAGGCAGTAGATTTGAAGAGATAAAGGCGATAATAGACGGAGTTGAGTTAAAGGAAAAAATAGGAGTATGCCTTGATACATGTCATGTTCATGATGCTGGGTACGATATAGTTAATGATTTGAATGGCGTTGTTG
>JBFWMT010000090.1:0-4673 GCA_050251415.1 Anaerotignaceae bacterium
CCCTTGTTATATAGGAAAATTTGAACTTAATCGAAAGATAAAGCCCCGTTCCTACCAATGCAATTGTCATTGGCGGCCCCCATAAAAAGTTTGAAATTGCTGAAAGAAAATTAAGTATTGCGTCCATAAATCCATCCCCCTTTTTTTATACTCTGAAATCCGCTTATTACTTTACATAAGAATTGCTTTGTTATTGCAATTCATCCCCCCAATATTACGGATTTATTTCATAATAAAATCTGTATTTCATACCAAGCTTTAGAATACTCTACCAAATTATCCTCAAACTCCATTGCTAATGCCAGCTTAGGCATTTTTTTGTTTTCAAAATATTCTGTAAGCACGTCGGGATTCCAATTTTCTTCCAAAATACGTGTTCTAAAGCACAAATACTCACCTGCTGGCAAAATTTCATAAAGTTTCGGGTCAATTTCAGGCTTTTCCCTTAAGTAAACAAAATATTCCTTTGGATAAAACTCATTTTTCATAAGAGATGCAACATCAATTTTATACCCATACTGCCTTCTAAAGCTTAAATCCGCATAACTCTTTTGACTTTTTGCCTTGGCAAGACGAATTTCCATGTTTGCCAAAGCTTCCCCGTAGAAACATGGCACTTTTATTATGTACCGTTCCTCAATTTGTACTTTGTACAAAAATTCTGCATTTTCGTCCTTGTCCAAATAAGTAAAATAGTCTATGTACCAATCTATGTCATCAATTCGTGCTTTAATTTTTTCCAACTCATCAATGGATTCCTGCTTTTTTTGCCTTAAATACGGCAAAAGACTGTCTACACGTCCACTGTGGATTATTTTTTTAATGTTTTCCAACGGCATACCAAAACCCTGAAGATATTTAATTCTGTCTATGTAATGGAATTGATTGTAAAAATAATACCTGTAACCCGTATTAGGATCACTATGCCCTGGTGAAAGCAATCCAATTTTATCATAATACCTTAAAGTTTGGGTAGAAATACCTAAAAGACTTGCCGTTTCGCCTATTGTATACAATTCCTTCATTTTTTCACCTCATGTTTAAGTGCTACATCTATACAAACCTTATTGTTAAACCGTTTTGCTATAAACATAACTATAAACCTTATAGTAAGTATAATGTCAATACAAGTTTAAAAGTAAATACAAAAAATATCCTATGAAAGGCTTGTTTCACAGGATATTTAAATTATTTCTCTTTAATTATAACCTTATATTCATTGTCATCTGTTGCCATTTGAATTATGTTTCTTACAATATTTTGTGCGTTATCATATGATTTTTCCAATATCCCACTGCTAATTGCCTTATCTTCCATAGTCTTTTTCTGTTCACGCTGAAAACTATTATAGTCCTCAAGTGTTATTTTGTTGAACAATCCGCTTTTCTCATCGTAAATTTGAAAGCTATTTTCATCAACCTCATGGGATAGTATCTCGGCCTTAGGCAATGTTGCTGTAATAATGGTTTCACTTACATCAATTTCTATTCCAGCCAAGTCAACCCCTGCCTTTATAACACCGTCATAGCTTACTATAAACTTCTTTGTGGTAAAAGGGACCTTCATGCCGTAAAAATCCGTACTATTTTCAAACTGCCCCATCGTTGTATAGTTGTACTCAACAGTTGTAAGTTCCTTTATATCCATAACCTGTTGTTTTAGCGTTACCCCTGTAATCTTCGGCTTTGATGCCTCATAGGCCAGTTTTGCATTTTTTATACCGGTTTTATCGCAAAACAAGCCCAGTGCAACAAATAGTGCTATTATAACAATCACTAATGCCCCTGTTATTGTTCTGCCTTTTTGCTTATTAAAAATCCCCACTGGTCACCTCTATTCACTACTTCTGGGCATCAATTTTTTCAGCCAACTCTTCTAAATAAACCCAACGTTCCATTTTTTCGCTAAGTTTTGCTTCCAACGCTTCTTTTTGTGTCATAAGCTCGTTAAGTTTAGTGTAGTCGCTTACAGCCTTCGCCATATCTGAAGCGTTTTTTTCAATGGCTGCCTCAACCTTTGAAACATCATCTGCAATAGTTTCATATTCACGCTGTTCATTATAAGAAAATTTAAGCTTTTTAGGCTTTGATGTTTCCTTTTTTTCTTCAACAGTTTTGCAAACAGTTGCCTTTTCTTCAATAATTCTATTATCTTCATAGTCCGAATAATTGCCAATATAACGTATTATACTGCCATCGGTTTTAACCTCAAATATAAATTCCGCAAGTTTATCCAAAAAATAGCGGTCATGAGATACGGCAATAACAGCACCGCCAAAGCTCTCCAAATAGTCCTCCAAAATAGTAAGTGTTTCAATATCCAAATCGTTTGTAGGTTCATCCAAAAGTAAAATATTGGGGGCCTCCATAAGTATGCTAAGCAAATAAAGTCTGCGCTTTTCGCCGCCGCTTAACGACCCAATTTTTGCATACTGCAAATCTGAATAAAACAGGAATTTCTCAAGCATCTGACTGGCTGAAAAAGTACCTTCCCCAGTTTTAATTTCATTACTTATATTTTTTATAAAATCTATGACCCTCTCATTAGGGTTAAGTTCTCTTCCCTCTTGTGAAAAATAACCTATTTTTACTGTTCCTCCAACATCAACTGTTCCACTGTCAGGCTTAAGTCGCCCACAAATTATGTTTAGCAATGTACTTTTGCCCGCACCATTTTGTCCAACAATTCCAATTCGGTCATTACGTATTATATTGTAGCTAAAATCATTTATAACCGGTCTTCCGTCAAAGGCTTTGCTTATATTTTCAAGCTCAATTGTTTTTCTACCCAAACGGCTTGACAATGATGAAAGCTGTACCTTTTCATCTATCTCGGGTGCAGAAAGTGATTTTAAATCCTCATATCTTTCAATGCGTCCTTTCGCTTTTGTACTTCTTGCCCTTGCGCCACGCATAATCCAAGCATATTCCTTTTTTAGTATGGCCTGTCGCTTTCGTTCTGTCGCTACTGCCATATCCTCACGCTGTGCTTTAAGCTCAAGATATTTTGAATAATTAGCCTCATAGCTATAAAGATTTCCCTTGTCCAACTCAGTTATATGGTTTACCACACGGTTAAGAAAATATCTATCGTGGGTAATCATAACTATTCCGCCTTTAAACTTAATTAAGTAGCCCTCAAGCCATGTTACCATATCACTGTCCAAATGGTTTGTAGGCTCATCCAGTATCAACACATCCGCTGGATGTATCAATGCTGCTGCAAGTGCAACCCTCTTTTTCTGACCACCTGAAAGCGTGGCAATTTTCTGCTCAAAGTTGGTTATACCCAGCTTTGAAAGCATTGCCTTAGCCTCATACTCGTTAAGCTGTCTATACTGAGAAGGAAGATTTTCAAACACCTGCTCCAGAACAGTCATACTGTCTTCCATCGGTGGATTTTGCCTTAAAAAGCTAATCTGCAAATTAGGGTTAAACCATGCCTTACCCACATCTGGCTCCTCTACCCCCGCCAGTATTCTTAGCAATGTACTTTTCCCTGTTCCGTTAATTCCGATAATTCCAATTTTATCGCCCTCATTAAGGTATATAGAAACCCCATTTAGCAACTGCTTCATTCCATAATTTTTTGATATATTTTCAGCAGATAAAAGCATACACTTCTCCTAACAAATTTTATTTTTCTTTATTATACACCCAAAAACCGTTTTTTCCATTTTTTTTAGCAATATACAACGCTTCATCCGCTTTTTTATAAAGAGTATCAAAGGTTTTGACATCTTCCGTTGTAATTGCAACACCAACTGATGATGTTGTTTTAAGGTTTTTATATTTTTTGCTATCGATTTGCCTTATAACATCGCACACGGTTTCTGCCTTTCTTTCAACATCCTCTTTCGTTGCAACACGATTCATAAACACCACAAACTCATCGCCACCAAGACGCCCCAAAATATCATTTGCCCTAAAAACTAACCTAAGCGCATTCGCCACAAGCTTAATTGCTTCATCTCCGCAGTCATGTCCTAATGTATCATTTATAGATTTAAAGTCGTCAATGTCAATAATCATAAACGCACTTACGGAAGCTACATTTCGTCTGTCGCTAAGTGCTTTTTTAGTCATCTCTTCAAAGGTATCACGGTTATACATTCCAGCAAGCATATCTTGCTCTGCCTTATTTTTAAGTGAAAGCTCATACTTCTTGCGCTCGTCAACATTTTTTGCTGTAAAATAGCCAATTATATGCCCTGTATCCTCATCCTTAACAAGATTAATAACAAAAGCACACCAAATATTGCCATGGGTTCTGCTTTTAACCCTAAACTCTTTATAAGTTTCTGTAATCCCTTTTTCATACTTTTTGCGCAGCATGGAAGCATCAAAAAATTTTGTCATTTTAGAAAAATCCGCACTATGCACATATTTTTTCCCAATTTTTTCAACTGCCTCACTAATTTTAAGCTTTCCATGGGAATTCTTATATGGTTCAAAAGTTTTATCACATAATAGTATTTCTTCATCATCTAAATCAATTTCAAAAAATGCAATTGAACCCTCAACCGTAGCCGCCCTAAACTGCTCTGCCTTTTTCTTTTTTTCCAAATCCATCATTCTCTTTGTAACATTTTCGGCAACTCCAACTGCACGCAACGGGTTCCCATTCGCATCATAAATGGTAGTATAAATGCATTTCTCCCACCTATATTCCCC
>JBFWMT010000091.1:0-4173 GCA_050251415.1 Anaerotignaceae bacterium
GGTTAAACCACACTAGCTATGAACTGGTAGGCAAGTTGGCGGTTTATAATCATCCAAATGCCAAATTATCTTCACACTAAGAACTTAAAAACTGCTTTAAGGCCTATATAGTGGGGCTTTAAAGCAGTTTTTTTATGTTGATTTTATTATTTACAGTTTAAGTTAGTATTTATTTAGTTGAAAATGTTATTGGGTCTGTCTCGCAAATGGTTGAGTAGGAAACAGAGTCATAAATTCTAAATTTCAATTCAACTTCGTCAATACTTTGAATTCCGTTATCTTCCAGGTCTGATGACAAAATGGTTAAATCGTCAATTTTTAACAACTCTACAATTTATACATTTGCAAAACAAAAAGGCAACCAAAATCCATACACCTGGGTTGCCTTTGCGCTATATTTAGTTCTTTCTGCCTATGCAGGGTTTTTATGTCTGTTTTCTGTAATTTCTAATAAACCCATCAAATTGCTGCCTGACCTTACGTTCTGTAGGGTGCATGTTAAACAGGTTGCGTTTGTACAAAAGCTCCATTCGTGCCGCCCGTATTTCCGCGGATTTTCGTGATACATCGCAAACTTTCATAATTTCTTCAGGGGTATGTATGCCCAAAGCGGCAAGCACCGTTGAGGGCATAAGAATATCTCTTGCAAACACATTTGCCTCTAATTCCTGCGTATCGATGTCACTGTCTACCTCGGAGTTACGGTAATGCACAATGCCTATGTCGTGGTTTAAAATACCATGGCCCAGTTCGTGGGCAAGGGTAAACCGCCGCCTATTACGGTTATTCACCTTGTCGTTAAGGAATATTTCTTTTTTGCCTTTAGAAAATACAATAAACCCGTCCCCTTCCACAACTTCAGTTTTTAGCAATTGGGTAATGTTGGTGTCAGAGTAGGCAATAACCTTAAAATCATAATAGTCGGCTATTATGCCTAAGCTTATGGGCAACTGGCTTATACCGCAGCTTAACAACACCTCCCAAGACGTATCTCGTGCTTTTACATAGTTCTCATACATTTTACAAATCCTCCTCAAAATTAAATTTGTTGGTTTCATTGTAAAATTATGTCGAAATAGTTTCATCACGAAAAGATGAAACTTATTGATTTATAAGAACTTTCTAAACTAAATTTTTGTCATGAGCACGGTTTGGTGCTTTCGCGGCACTTTGGGCAAGCTTTTGGGCAGCGTCTTTGTCCAGTTCATATACGCCACCTCTGGCAGCAACAATATATGTTGAAGAATCCTCACCGTATTCTTCGTCGGCATTTTTAATAGCCTCTTGCAGAGTAAATTTAACAAAGGATTTTGTTGTATTCATTAGGTTTACAACGTTATTTGTTTTAAGTTGGGTTTCCTTGCCCTTAAATTCAATAGAGGACATATCACCACTTTTAAGGTGAACTTTATAGCCTAAAATTTCAGCGATAGTTTCAAATTCAGCGTAAAAATCCTTTGGCTTCCCACCAGTTTCAAATTTACTAAAAAAATCCTTTGCCGCACCACTAGTTTTCGCCCTTTGAGGCTTATTTTCGTGGGTATAGCTGTCTTCTTGGCCAACAAGATAATCAATAGATACATTGAAATAGTTCGCAACCTTCTGTATTTTATCTATTGAGGGCGAACTACTATCCCATCGGCTTAGAGTTCCATTTCCGAATTTTAGAATTTTTTCTAAATTTGCGGGCTTGATGGAATTCTTTTTACATAAATCTCTTACTCGCTCTAATAATGTCATAAAATGCACCTTCTTCGTGGAAAACTGCAAAAAAGCGAATATTTCCTTGACACGCTGCAAATTATCTAATATACTGTAAATATGCTAATGAACTATAGATAATAAACAGACAAATGTACAATAACTAAAGGTGCGAACTTTAGTTATTTTAGTAAAACACTGATTTTAATGCAAGTAATCAAGGTTTTCTTAGTGCCAAGTCAAATATTCTGCTTTAATACGCAAATTAATAATAGAATATTTTCTAATAGTTGTCAATAGAAAATTAGCTAAGGGAACATGGATTAAATTCTGTGTTCCCTTATAAATTATTTATTTAAGAAGGAGGTGAATATATGCTTTTAGAAAAAATTAAATCTCTTTGTTGCCAACGAAATATTACCGTTTCGCACCTTGAAAAAATTTTAAGCTTTGGCAATGGAACAATGCACAAGTGGAGCAATGCTCAGCCATCGGCAGATAAGGTTTTAAAAGTTGCAAAATATTTTGGTGTATCCTTAGACTATCTTTTGGATGGAAAAGAAATTTTGTCTAAAGAAAGTATGGACGTGGCTATGCAGTTTCAGAAATTTTCCGAGGAACAAAAGAATTTAATTAGGCAAACACTAATCAATTCAAATATCTAAAAATAAATTTAGATTTAGCCGCAAAAAATGGAGCGTAAAGGGCGTTTATGCAGTAAAACGCTATGAAGCGAATAATTTTTTACAAATTTATTTTTTTGATTACATAAGATCAGTTTTGCATTAGGAGAACATTGATTAAAATGGACGTTTCGCAAAAAAAGGAGGACAACTATATGGAAATCACAATAAACCTAACAAACCAAGAAATTTTATTTAACCCCAATATTATAGACGATGTAAAAACCTTAGGGCAAACATTTGAAGGGGTAAAATTCAATTTTAAACAGCCCGCACAACTAACTGCAACTGAAATAGCTAATGTATTGGAACAAGCTGAAAACCTTGAAAAATGGTGTGCCATGGTTAAGGAGTATGCTTTAGACCAGGCGGTAAATAACGGTGCAAAGTACCCTGGATACAAGGTGGTGGAGGGGCGAAGTAACCGAACATGGGCTGCGGACGAAACCCTGATTGCGGCACAGCTTATAGAAAAAGGCTACCGTGATGATGATATTTGGCCACGTAAGTTAAAAGGCATATCGGTTTTGGAGCAGTTTTTAAGTAAAAAAGCCTTTGATGACATTTTAGGAAATTTGGTAGTTAAACCTAAAGGCAAGCCAACCCTTGTACACCTAGAGGATAAGCGCCTTGAAATGGATTTAACCCCAAGGAAAAAACCTAGAAAAAGTAGAAAAAAGCTAAAGGGTGAATTATGAGGGAGCTTTATGTAGACCTTGAAGCCTATAGAAGCATGGAATTAAAAAGAAATTCTGTAAATTTCCTATTGTAAAAGTGAACAAAAGTGTGGAAATATAACCAAATTAATTTGGGAGGGATAGAGGTTGCCAAATAGAAAAGACCTAATACTGGACGCATATAATATTTCAAAATTCAGATACAGAGAACTGCTTAATTTTTGCATGCAGTATGAGGAGAAAAAAAATAGGATTAAGGAATTTTGCGAAATTTCAGCAATAAAATATTCGGGTATGCCAAAGGGAAACGAAATATCCGACCCTACCGCCGAAAAAGCAGATATGTTAATTGGGCTAAAGGCGGATATTGAACTAATTGAACAAACAGCAATAGAGGCGGATGCTGAAGTTTATAAACAGCTTTTGGAAAATATTACAAAAGGCATAAGCTATTTACATTTGGACGTGCCATACAGCAGGGCAAGCTTTTACAGAAGGCGAAAAAAGTTTTTTTATTTGTTGTCTTTGAAAAGATAAGATTATTGTTTTTAAAGAATGAGACCCTAAGTACTTACTTTGGTGGTATTATGACATTGTGAAAAAATGGTTAATTCATATTTGTTTATATTTTTATTTTTGGGGTAAATTAGTTGTGAGGTGATTATATGTTAGAAGAAAGAGAACGAAAAGAGCTAAAAAAAGAGCAACAGAGAGAACAAGACAAATTTAACAGCGATACCCAGTCAACAGAGGTTCGCAACCAAAACCACACACATAACTCCAAAAAAGAGGGGTTAGGGCCTAACACAAACAGGTAAGCAGGGTGCAGACAAAGTCAAAACCTTGAGGGCTTTGCCCTCAAACACCCCCAAGGGTTTCACCCATTGACCCCTATCAAACCGTATAAATATGTGGTTTTATTAAAAGTTTTTGGTCTTGCTTTTTTCAAAAAGCAAGTGGGTTTGGGCAACGCCCAAGGGTTTGTCTGGACCTATGTCAATACTTTGGACACAGAAAGTTGAATTTTTTCTCTCCTCATAGAACAAATACGGAAAGATAGATTATTATGCTACATGAGCCTCATCTTCAACCTGCTGTGGAGTTTTATAATC
>JBFWMT010000092.1:0-3872 GCA_050251415.1 Anaerotignaceae bacterium
CGCTCTTCCGATCTGTCCACAGCAAGGTGGAATTCGTCCTGCACATCAAAACATCAACCGCCCACAGCAAAGTGGTAGTGGTACAGCACAGCAAAATAATAACCGTCCACAGCAAAGCGGTAATCGTCCTGTGCAGCAAAACAATAACCGCCCACAGCAAAGCGGCAATAGTTCAGCACAGCAAAATAATAACCGCCCACAGCAAAGCGGTAATCGCCCTGCACCTCAAAACAATAACCGCCCACAGCAAGGTGGATATAAACCAAGCACATATGGCAATAATAGGCCCAATGCAGGCGGGAATCGTCCATATGGCAACAACAAGCCAGGCACAGGTGGTGGCGCAAGAAGAAACAACAAGAAACAAGAAATACCAGCACAGCCTGCACCAAAGCCAATTGAGCCAGTAGAGGAAGAGTTTAGAGTAAGACAAATCCCTGCTAGTCTTTCACTTAAGGAGCTTGCGGAGGTTCTTGGCAAAAAAAGCAGTGAGCTTGTAAAAATGCTTTTCAAAAAAGGCCAAATGATTAACATAAACAGTACACTGGATTTTGACAGTGCCGTTGAAATAGCAGAAGAATATAACGTAATTCTTGAACTTGAGGAAGAAAAGGATATTCTTGAAGAAGCCTTTAAAGATGAACCAGACAACGAAGCAGACCTTGTGGGAAGACCACCTGTAGTGGTTGTTATGGGTCACGTTGACCATGGTAAAACTTCACTTTTAGATGCTATACGTCACAGCCGTGTTACAGTAGGTGAGGCTGGTGGTATTACACAGCATATTGGTGCTTACACAGTTGAGATAGATAACCACCCAATTACATTCCTTGATACACCAGGACATGAAGCGTTTACTGCAATGCGTATGCGTGGTGCACAGGTAACAGATATTGCAGTGCTTGTGGTAGCCGCAGATGATGGTGTTATGCCACAAACAATTGAGGCTATTAACCATGCAAAGGCCGCAGGGGTTGAAATTATAGTTGCAATTAATAAAATTGATAAAGTTGGGGCAAACCCAGATAGAGTAAAGCAGGAATTAACAGAGTACGGAATATTAACAGAGGACTGGGGCGGCGAAACAATTTGTGTTCCTGTATCAGCCATCAATAAAGAAGGGATTGACACTCTTCTTGAAATGATTATACTTGCATCTGAAATGAAAGAACTTAGGGCTAACCCTAAAAAGCATGCAAGAGGCACAATTATTGAGGCACAGCTTGATAAGGGCCGTGGACCTGTTGCTACTGTACTTGTACAAGATGGTACCCTTTCCATTGGCGACCCTATTGTTGCAGGATGTGCATATGGCAAAATAAGAGCTATGATGGACGACAAAGGCAGACGTGTTAAAAAAGCTGGTCCGTCAACTCCTGTTGAAATTTTAGGCCTTTCAGAAGTTCCAAGTGCAGGTGACGCTTTCTATGTTGCAGAGAATGAAAAACAGGCACGTCAGTTATCTGAAACAGTTGTTGCAAAAAACAGAACAGAAATGATTAAAAACACGCCACAAAAAGTTTCGCTTGATGATTTGTTTACGCAAATTCAAAGTGGAAATGTAAAGGAGCTTAATTTAGTTGTTAAGGCAGATGTACAGGGTTCTGTTGAGGCTGTGAGACAAAGTCTTGAAAAGCTTTCAAACGAAGAAGTGCGTGTATGCATAATTCATGGCGGTGTTGGTACAATAACAGAGTCTGACGTTATGCTTGCAAGCGCATCAAATGCTATTATCATTGGTTTCAATGTTCGCCCTGAACCAGTAGCTAAACTTTTTGCTGATAACGAAAAGGTTGATGTTCGTCTTTACAGAGTTATTTACAATGCAATTGAAGATATTTCCAGTGCAATGAAGGGAATGCTTGACCCTGTTTATGAAGAAAAAATCATTGGTCATGCTGAAGTGCGTCAGCTCTTCAAGGCTTCAGGCGTTGGCACAATCGCAGGTAGCTATATTACGGATGGTAAATTCGTAAGAGGCTGTAAAATAAGAGTTTTCCGCAACAACAGCTTAATTCACGAAGGTGAGCTTGAAAGCCTTAAGCGTTTTAAGGATGATGTAAAAGAAGTTAACACAAACTACGAATGTGGTCTTGTGCTTAAAAAGTATAACGACCTTGTAGAGGGCGACAGAGTTGAAGCCTACATTATGGTTGAAGTACCAAGATAATTAGATAAGTTGGTGAAATAATGAAAAACAACACTAGAATGATTCGTATTAACGACGAAATACAGCGTGAACTTTCACAAATAATACGTGCTGAGGTTAAAGACCCAAGAATTGGAAGCCTTACAAGCGTAATAAGGGTAGAAACAACAAGTGACCTTAAATATTGCAAAGTTTTTATTTCTGTTTTGGGTAACGATGAGGAAAAAGACGGCGTAATGAAAGGTCTTAAAAATGCAGGCGGATATATAAGACATTTGCTTGCAGAGCGTGTGAATTTGAGAAATACACCAGAACTTCTTTTTAAGCTTGATAGTTCAGTTGAATATTCAGTTAGAATGAATGCGCTTATTAATGAAATTTCTAGAGGAAAAAAAGCAGAAGGTGGTTCAGATGAATAATACATTCGATGAATTGCGTCAGACTATAGAACTAAGCCAGAGCATCGCTATTTCGGGACATACCAGTCCCGATGGCGATGCTATTGGTGCATGTTGCGCACTTGCAATGTCTCTTGCGGAGTTAGGCAAGGACGTGGTGGTTATATTGGAAGAGTATTCAGAAAACTTTCAAATTATACCAACAGGTGGGTTAATTGTTAAAGAGGTTGATGAAGAATATCTGCCAGACCTTTACATTGCAGTAGACTGCGGTGATAAGGAAAGACTTGGTAATAACGCAAAGCTTTTCGATGAAACACTCTATACCATAAACATCGACCATCACATAAGTAACAATTTTTTTGCAAAGCAAAATTATGTGGACAATGAAGCATCCTCTGCAAGTGAGCTTATTTTTCAGTTGATATATAACTATGCACCAATAAATGCTGACATTGCGGCGGCAATTTATGCTGGTATTGTTTTCGACACAGGCGGTTTTCGCCATTCTTCAACAAGCCCTATAACTATGGCAATTGTTTCTGAATTGATGGAATATGATTTTAATTTTACTCAAATTTATAATTCTATTTTCCATAGCCGTAAACTTGGTGAAGCAAAAATTATGGGCGTAGCACTTTGCAACCTTAAAGAAACTTTTGACGGACGAATTGTTACAAGCATTGTTACAGCTGAAGAAATAAAAAAATGTGGAGTTACAAGTGACGAACTTTCTGAAATTTCAAGCTACATTAAGGGTGTTAGCGGAACTGTTGCTTCTGTTTTTATGTATGAAAAAGAACCAGAGACATTTAAGGTGAGTATGCGCAGTGAAGACGTTGTTAATGTAAGTGAGGTTGCAACTAAATTTGGTGGTGGCGGTCATATGCGTGCAGCTGGATGCACCATAAAAGGCAACGCCCAGGAAATACTAAAAAATGTACTTTCGGAAATAGAAAAACAGCTTTAAGGAGGGTGTGCCTTGGACGGTATAATTAATATTTATAAAGAAAAAGGCTTTACCTCCCATGATGTGGTTGCAGTTGTAAGACGAACCATAAATCAAAAAAAGGTTGGGCATACAGGCACCCTTGACCCAGAGGCCGAGGGCGTTTTACCTGTTTGCGTTGGGCGTGGAACAAAACTTGCGGATTATATTATGGCTGCAGACAAGCAGTATTTAGCACAGCTTACCCTTGGGGTAACAACCACAACCGAAGACCATATGGGGGAAATTATTGAAACTAAGCATGTAGACTTTGATGAGGAAAAAATACGCATTGCAGTAAGCAAATTTACAGGTGAAATTTTACAGATACCGCCTA
>JBFWMT010000093.1:0-3463 GCA_050251415.1 Anaerotignaceae bacterium
TAATATAGGTGAAATTTCTACTATTAGAGATACTTTTGAAATTGCCTTAACGCGCCTTGCCCTAAGGCAAAACATGCCAATACTTGGCATCTGCCGTGGTATGCAAATTATGGCCGCCGCCGCAGACGGCAAAATTGTTCAGGACATAAAATCATCCATCTGCCACATGCAAAAATCGCCAAGGCACGTTAAAACCCATACCGTTAATATAAAAAAAGACTCTAGGCTATTTTCTATTTGTGGCACAAAAAAGATGGCCGTTAATTCTTTTCATCACCAGTCGGTCTTGGACTGCGGAAAACATTTCCGTCCCTGTGCTCTCTCGGCAGATGGAATAATTGAGGCTATGGAAAACAAAAAAAAGTTCTTCGCACTAGGTGTACAGTGGCATCCCGAACATCTTTACAATACAAACCAATGCCAAAAAAATATATTTTCTGCATTAATTACTGAAGCAGAAAAAAACAAGGAGGATTCTAAAAATGATTGACACAGCTATGGCAATAACTTTCCTTACCGCTGGCATATCAAAACTTTTATATTGCCTTTTAATCCTAATTATATGTGCAATTGCAACTAAGTTATCTACCAAATCCATTACCACCCTTTTTAATTCACGCCTAACCCAGTCAAGGCACATAGATTCAAAAAAAAGTGCAACCCTGGGTGCAGTTATGTCCAGCGTTGCAAAATATGTAATTATATTTGTTGGTGTATGTTCAATACTGGTTAATCTGGGCATTCCGCCAACAACTCTTGCCGCAGTCCTTGGTACAGGAACGGTAGCCATTGGTCTTGGTGCACAAAACGTAATTAAAGACCTTATTGCAGGCTTTTTAATTCTGCTTGAAAACCAGTTTGGTGTTGGTGATATTATAACAATTGAAGGCAAAACAGGTGTGGTAGAGGATATTACAATCCGCACAACGCAAATTAGAAGCTTTGACGGAACATTGCACATAATCCCAAATGGTGGCATAAGTGTTGTAAGCAATCTTTGCAAGGAATACGCAAATGCCATTGTTGATGTTGACATTGCTTACAAAGAAGATTTGGAAACGGTTCTTAAAATACTGAACAACGAGATGGATCTTGCCGCAAAAGAATTAAAAGCACTGCGTAACCAACCAACGGTGCTTGGGGTAATAAAGCTAGGTGATAACGGCATTACCATACGTACCATTGCCGAATGTGAGGTTAAAGAAAATTTTGCAACCGAACGCGAATTAAGACTGCGTATTAAAAACCGTCTTGATAAAGAAAACATTTCCATTCCTTTTCCACAATGCACTATACATATGGCTGAAAAATAGGAGGTATACACATGGATTTCTCTGTTGGAGATATTGTTCAGATGAAAAAAACACATCCCTGCGGTGGTAATCAATGGGAAGTTCTTAGAACGGGCATGGATTTTCGTATTAAATGCATCACCTGCGGACACATGGTGATGCTCCCGCGCCCCAAATTTGAAAAAAGCGTTAAAAAAATAATTACAAAAGCTGGTGCAAACAATGAAGCTTAGAATAATTGCATTCCTTGTGGCTACCACCCTTGGAATAGGTACCTTTACAGGCTGTGCTGATAAAAAAGAATATTTGCCTGAGGCAACTGATGATAAGCAGTTTACCGTAGTTTCAGATGGCGTTACGGATGAACCCAAAGAGGAAGAACCACCGCAACCACCTACCGCCCAAGAACGTGCCCTTGAAATACTTGAAGGCATGACTCTTGAAGAAAAGGTTGGGCAAATGTTTTTTGCAAGATGCCCCTATGTAGATGCAGTTATCGATGCAAAAAATTATGCTCTTGGAGGATACATCCTTTTTAACAGAGATTTTGAGGGCAAAACTCCTGATGACGTAAAAATGAATATAGAAAGCTATCAGTCTGCCACAGCAATACCCATGCTTATAGGCATTGACGAGGAAGGTGGTAAAGTAGTAAGAGCTAGTAAATATACAGCTTTTCGTGAAACGCCATTTCTCTCCCCTCAACAGCTTTATGCTGAGGGAGGTCTTGATGCCATTAAAGCTGATACCACCCAGAAAGCCGACTTTTTAAAGGCTTTAGGTATCAATGTTAACCTTGCACCTGTGTGTGATGTATCACAAAACCCAAGCGATTTCATTTATGCTCGCACCCTTGGGGAAGATGCCCAGACTACAGCATTGTATACAGCTGTAGTTACAAAGCAGATGGATGACAGTAAAATAGGAAGTGTGCTAAAGCATTTCCCTGGGTATGGAAATAATGTGGACACTCATACAGGTGTTGCCTACGATGAACGGGATATGGAAACCTTTGAAACTCAAGATTTTCTGCCATTTATAGCGGCAATCAATGTTGGTGCAGATGCGGTTATGGTTTCCCATAATGTTGTTACTTGTATGGACGACCAACTCCCTGCCTCTTTATCTCCTGCGGTGCATGAAATACTGCGTACAGAGCTTAACTTTAACGGCGTAATCATGACTGACGATACAGCAATGAAAGGTGTTAAAGCCTTTACTGATGTAGATACCGCAGTGCAAGCAGTTCTTGCAGGTAACGATATGATAATAACCAGCGATCACCGCACTCAATATGCCGCTGTTATGGAGGCTATAAAAACAGGGGAAATAAGTAGCGAACGCATAGACGAGGCTGTAACAAGGATATTGATTTGGAAAATAGAACTAGGTCTGATTAAATAAAATATAATTTAATTAGCCTGTAGACAAGGTCAAAACCTTGAGGGCATTGCCCTCAAACACCCACAAGGGTTTCACCCTTGACCCGCCTAAACCCGCATAGATAAGCGGGTTTAATAAAAGTTTTATCTTGCTTTTTTCAAAAAGCAAGTGGGTTTGGGCAACGCCCAAGGTTTTTATATTACTAACTATTATACTTAAAAATATTAACCTTAACAAATAAAGGAGTACATCATGAACTACAGAGAAAGACTTAAAAAACATAAACGTATTGTAATAAAAATTGGTACATCTACCGTAACCTATCCTAATGGAAGAATTAATTTAAAACGTCTTGAACAGCTTGCTTGGGTACTGGCAGACCTTAAAAACCAAGGCAAGGATATCGTTTTAGTATCTTCTGGTGCTATGGGTGTGGGTTCCTCGGCTTTGGGCTTTACCTCACGCCCAACAGAAATTCAGTTTAAACAGGCGGCGGCATCCGTAGGACAGGCATCACTAATACAAATTTACAAAAATTTCTTTAACGAATATAATCAAAATGTTGCCCAAATTCTGCTTACAAAAGAGGATGTAAAAGAAGGCGGACGCAAAGAAATTGTTGCACGCACTTTTGAAACACTTTTAGGCATGGATATTATCCCTATTGTAAATAATAATGATGCTGTAACCACCTATGAATTTGAATTTTCAGATAACGATAGTCTTTCGGCAGTAGTTGCAAATATCGTAAACGCAGACCTTTTGGTTTTGCTTACAGATATAGATGC
>JBFWMT010000094.1:0-2555 GCA_050251415.1 Anaerotignaceae bacterium
TATATAAAAAAAATAAAAAGGAGATGTTTGCTTTGGAAAAGAAAAGAGAGAAAGAATTATGGGAAAAGTGTGTTATATTCCACGGTCATGAATGTGGTGGACTTACAATTGGGTACAAGGCTGCTCTTTACACAATAGATTTGCTAGGTCTGACATTTTCTTCCGATGAAGAAGTGGTGTGTATCAGCGAAAACGATGCTTGTGGTGTGGATGCAATACAGGTAATATTAGGATGCAGTTTGGGAAAAGGCAATCTTCTTTTTCATATGACAGGGAAACAGGCTTTTTCATTTTATAACCGTGTAAATGGTAAATCAGTAAGGCTGATGCTTAAAAAACGACCCAAAAATATGACAAAGGAAGAAGCCTTTTCCTTTTATCAAAGCCTTGAGGGAAATGAAATGTTTGATGTTATGGAAACAAAAATAACCCTGCCAGAGCCAGCAAGAATTTTTGATTCCTATGAATGCGATATGTGTCACGAAACCACAGGAGCAAACTGGATAAAGCTCCAAGGAGACAAAAAGCTCTGCATTGACTGTTATCATAAGTATGACCGTTTTTGTGTATAACATTAAAATATAAAAAAGGTATTAAGAAAAAAAGTATAGATTAATTATAAGGACGTATTTATATAAACTGCGGTTTACAATGCCGTCTGGCATATCTAAGGTATACTTTAATGACTGCAAAAAATTTCTTCATATACATGTGAATGCCCTCCAAACGGGGGCATTCACAGAATTGGGATATGAAAGAGGTTGTGTAAACTTACGGTTTTTTATTTGGCTAGTAACCATAGAAACGAAAATATACTTTAGTTTTTATTATTGCTTATAAAACAATCGATAACTTTTATGGCTCCGGATAAACTTGCTTTTGCACTATTAATGCATAAGTCGTAATTTCTAACATCGCTCCACTTTTGTTCTGTGTGGTAGTTATAGAAACTCTCTCGGCTTTTGTCTGTTCTCTGTATTAATACTTGTGCTTTTTCAGCAGATAAATTTCTCCGCTCCATTACACGTTGGATACGATAATCAATATCTGCGACTATAAATACTTTTGTTAAGTTGGAATAATTGCGCAATATATAATCTGCACCACGTCCAACAATAACACACGGGCCTGAATCAGCAATGCGCTTTATAGCATTTACTTGTGCCAGATATGCACGCAATTCTAAGGGTTTAGTATCATTTCCGGTATATAATGTGGAATTCATAACAAGTGAATATAGAAAGCTCTTGCTTGCTTTTTCGTCATAAGATTCCATAATATCTTCGGCGATTCCGCTTTCGAGTGCTGCTTTTTGAATAATTTCTCTGTCATAATAACCTATTCCGAGTTTCTCCGACAACTGTTTGCCAATTTCTCGTCCGCCGCTTCCAAGCTGACGTCCAATCGTTATAATTTTATTTTGACTCATATTGCGACTCCTTTCTCTTTTACCGTTTTTAAATTTTTAATCTCAAAGAATGTAACAGCAAGTGCTAATATAAATGCCAGTCCGTCTGCTAAAGGCCCTGCCCATAAGATACCCTCAATGCCCAAGAAATTGGGAAGAATCAATACTGCCGGAATCAAAAATACAATTTGTCTGGACAGAGAAAGCACCATTGCCTGAATTGGACGCTCAATCGCCTGAACGAAGATACTTGCCACAGTTTGAAACCCATTAAGAATGCAAAACAAGAGAAATATCCGAAAACTTTTCACAGCAAAGTTATTATACAAATCACTTTCAGCTCCAAAAAGGGATACAATGGACATTGGTGCAAATTGGAAGACTGCGAACGCTGCAGTTGCCGCTATAAGGGCACTGACAACACATATTTTAAAAGCCTTCATGACACGTTCAAGATTGTTTGCACCTCGATTGAATCCTATTATAGGCTGTGCCCCTGTTGCAATACCTACAACTATAAACAAGAATATCTGATTTACCTTCAATGTAATTCCCATAACTGCTAATGGAATATCGGTTCCATATACAGAGTTAGCACCATAGGCTGTGAGGGCATTGTTAATAACGGCTGTCATAATAACGGTAGCCATCTGATTGATAAAGCTGGAAATCCCCAACGGCACAATTGCCCTGCAATGCCGTAGACTAAATTTATAATCTTTACGTTTAAGCTTAAATGACTTCCATTTCTTTATATAAGACAACGAAATAATCAATGATATAAGCTGCCCCATTATGGTAGCCAATGCAGCACCCTGTACACCCCAATGAAAAACAAATATAAATATTGGGTCCATTATTGTGTTAAATATTGCCCCGGATATAAGAGATACCATGGCAAGTTTAGGGCTGCCATCTGCACGAATAATAGAGTTAAGCGTTGTGGAAATAAGTACAAACGGAAACCCTATCATTACAATACTTCCATAGCCCAGTGCATAAGGCTCTATTGTTTCTGTACACCCGAAAAGATAGATAATGGGTTTTAGAAGCACTGAGGAAACAGCTAACAAAACTATGGATACAATGACCGATAAAAGTATTCCGCCGGCAGCTCCTTTTTTTGCGTCCTCAATATTACCTTCCC